>CAMCCU010000249.1 GCA_945872975.1 Pedosphaera parvula Ellin514 | reverse complement strand
CAAGCGGCCGAGCGCTCGGTTCCTTCCCAATCCCACGCTCTATTTGCGTAACCAGTATCCGGCGCTTAAGAGACGGGCCGCTGATCCGCGGCCCGGGTCGGCGCAGCGCGCCGGACCCTACCTGATGCTCACTCACGGCCCGCGCCGCTGGATGGCTTGCGCTTGCTCCAGGAATTTCTTCGCGGCGACGTTGGCAGGGTCGAGTCGGAGGGTTTCGCGGAACTGTTCAATCGCTTCGAGGAACCGCTTTGCCTTCGCGAGCGCCACGCCGAGATTGAAACGCGCCTCGACAAAGCCGGGTTTCAGCCGGACGGCTTCCGCGAGTTGTTCCAACGCTTCGGCATCTCGATTCTGTCGTGCCAGCCCGAGCGCAAAGTTGTAGCGCGCCTCCGCCAGCGTCGGGCTGTGGCGGACGGCTTCCGCGAAGCTCTTCGTCGCAGCGTCCGGATCGCCGAGGGCATTCAGTGCGTTGCCGAGATTGTAGTGCGCCACGCCGTTCTCCGGCCGCAAGCGCAGCGCCTCGCGATAGTAGCCCGCCGCTTCCGCGTGTTTGCCCTGCACGGCAAGGAGCTTCCCGAGATTCACGCGCGCCGGAACGTTGTTCGACTGGAGCCGGATGACCTCCAGATATTGAGCCGCTGCATCGCCGTGCTTCCCCTGCCCCGCCAGCGTGAGGCCGTAATTGATCCGCGCCTCCACGAAGCCAGGCGCGATGCGGATGAGCCGTTCATACTCGACGATCGCTTCCGGCGTTCGACCCGCATTCGCCAGGGCCAGCGCGAGGCCGCTGCGCGCCTCGGACGCCACGGGCCGGCGGCGAATCGCCTCGCGAAAGAGCGGGATGGCGTCGGCGGAGCGCCCTTCGGAATCGAGCAGATTGGCGAGACCGAACCATCCCTGTTCGTTGTGCGGCAGAAGCTCAATGACGCGCCGCCAATGCTGCTGCGCCTCCGGCTCGCACCCGAAATCCTGGAGCAGCGTCGCGAAGTTTTCGTGCAGCACTGCGTCCTCCGGCGAACGGGCCAGCGCCTGTTCGTAGACGTGAACCGCGTTGCTGAGGGACGCGCGATCCAGCTTGTCCATCCCGCGCTTCAAGCGGGCGTCACGTTCCTCGTGACTGAGCTGCGTGTTGAAGGGCGGCTGCCGCAAACGCTCGCGCACTTCATCGAGAACCTTGTAGCGATTGAAGTCGGTGAAGGCGAGGCGGCGCGCGCATTCCCCGGCGGACAGCAGGCCATCGGGCTTCGCGCCAGAGCCGAGCACCTGCGCCGCATACGCGCGCGCGAGCAGATAGTTCCCGGCGAAGTTCAAATGCACGTGCTCGTAGAGCAGCTCCTCGCCCGCGATCTGATGCGCGCTGTTCGTGGTGATCAACGCGACGGCGTCCACCATCGGCCGGCCGGACGCAGCGCTGGCGATCAAGCGGTTCACCTCCGAGTCCGCGCGGAAGCGCAAAGCGTCCAGATCCCGCGCGCGCTCGAAACTCTTCCGCGCCTCGTCGAACCGGCTCAGCGCCGACTGACAGCGCGCGATGCGGAACAGGAGTTCGGCATGCTGATCGTCGAGCTTCAACGCTCGCTCATACTCAGCCAGTGCCGCGCTGTGGTTCGTGGTCTTCTCGAACGCGGCACCAGCGTCGTAAGCCTTCGTCCACTCGGCCTTCTCCGCGTCGCCGAGCCCGACGCGATGGAGCGAGGTGAACGGAGGGCAATCCTTCACATTCGCGGCGACGGTGCTGACGATGACCTTCGCGCCGGAGCCTTCGCCGAGACGGACGATGTCGCGGAGATTGGCGTCGAAGTGCGAGTAAACCTTGGCGAGACGCGGATCGCCTTGGGCGACCTGCTGGTGAAGGAACATCTCCATGCCTTCCCAGCTCGTGGGCACGCCGGACTTCGCGCTGAGCTTGAAACGCAGCGCATCGAGGAGCTGACCGACTCGTGTGGATTTGAGTGCGAGGTTCGCGCGGACGAAGCCGAGGCTCGGCGTCTGATCGCCAAAGACCGTTCCGGCACCGAACGGGCCCACGACCTCGTTGTTACCCATGTAGAGAATCCAGTAATCGCCACCCTTGCCCGCGCAGTCCTTCGCGATCTCGCGGATGACGTGGGAGTTGATGGCGGTCACGGCGGCGTTGATGACTTCGATTTTCTTGCCCGGCATCGCGTCGCGCAGGAGCACTTCGAGGATGCGCGCGAAGCCGAACGCCGGCTCCGGATCGCCCATCGCCGCGGATTCGCCGAGCACGAAGATGCGGAGCGTGTCGGGCGACTTGACCACCGGAAACATGACGGGCTGCGGCGTGCGTTCCAGTCCGGGTGGGAAGTAGCGCCGCGAGAACTGCTGGTTTTCGATGAACATCGCGCGGCCGTTCACCTCGGTCTTGAGAAAGAACGCCGTGGGATAGCCAATACCCAACGCGCGCAGCAGGAGCTCGAAGAGAACGAGCCCGATCACCGGGACAAGGAGCGCGATGAGGCGGAACCAACGGCGGCGATGCGCATCGGCGGATGGCTTCGTGGTCGGCGCCGAAAAAGAATCAGCCGCGCCGGACTGGCCGGCGCGGCTGGAATGTTTCTTCTTCGATTTCAACGGCGAGAGAGTATCGCGCGTGATGGACCGGAACAAGCCGGCAACCAGATCACGGCAGGGCTGCCGTGCTGATCTCGATCAGCGCTGCGTCCTTCTCCGGACCGGTGATGAAGTCGAGCGAGCGCATGTAGCGGTCCTTCTCCTTCGCGCTGGTGTTCTTGTCGGTGACAATCTTCGCGAGCAACGCCGGGGCTTTGCTGGCGCGGCTGCGCCAGATGATGTCGCGGCCGGCAGGCGTGTTCCATTGATCGCCCACCGCCGTCAGCCACGCGTCGAAGAACTTGTTCTCCTGCTTGTCCATCGCGATGCCGAGCGCCTCGACATACCAGCGATCCTTGCCGTCGTGCTGCCGGGCGAACGATACCCAGAGCCCGGTCGCTTCCGGCGACTGGCTGTGACGCAATGCGATGAGACATTCACGACGAACGTGGGCCGAGGGATCCTTGCTCAACTGTTTCACATACGGAATCACATCCATCTTCAGCGAACGCGCCATGCGCAGGCCGACGATGCGGAGGTCGGCATCGGAATCCGCGAGCGCGGCTTCGACGTATTTCTTTTCCTTGCCCTTGATGCGGGCGAGCAATTGCACGGCGCGGGCACGCATGCGGGAATCGTCGCTCTTCCAGAGTTTCACGAGCTCCTTCTCGGCCTTGCCCTGCATCTTGTTCAACGCCGTCCAGGCGAGGTAACGCGTGGACATGTTGGGCGATTGCAACGCGGCGACGCAGCCTTTCGCCGACTTCAAATCGAGCTTCGGAAAGATGGGGATACTGCCCTTCGCGCCGACGCGATAGACGCGGCCGGTCATGGTTTCGAGCGCGCGGTCCGCCATGTTGTGGCCGCCGACGCCGGCGTCATGCCAGTCCGCGATGTAGAGCGCGCCATCCGGGCCGACGCAGACATCCGACGGGCGATACCACGAGTCCGGGCTGGTCAGCACGTTCTCAATCTTCGCGGTGTAACCCGCGCCGCTCGGCGTGACGGGATACGCGCGGACGACCCGCGGACCGGCGTCGCAGTGGATGACCTGGTTGCGGAAGACCTCGGGAAGATTGCGGCCTTCATAGATCGCGATGCCAGTCGGCGAACCATTGCCGGTCTGGATCAGATTCGGGACGACGCCGGGATCAAACTGATGGAAATGATAAAGCCCGCGTTCCTCTTCCGGCGCGCCCTTGCCCTGCGCTTTCTTCCAGATCGTGCCCCAGCTCGCGCCGGTCATCTCGTCGGTGTAACCGTAGTTGCCGAACTCCATCACGAAGTTGATGCGCACGCCGCGATTGCCGTCGTCGTCGTTGTCGGACTGCCAGATGGTGCCAAACGAATCAACGGCGAGCTCGTAGTTGTTGCGGAAGTTCCAGCCCACGGATTCCAGCTCTGAGCCGTCCACATTGCAGCGGAACGCCATGCCCTGGCGATACGGCTTGCCCGTGGTCTTCACGAGATTGCCGGCCAGATCAACGACCGTCTCCGACTCGTGCTTCGGCACCGGGCCATTCAACGGCAGCGCCATCGTGCCGCCCTTGGGACGGCGCAGTTCGCGGACTTCGTTGCCGAAATTGAAATACAATTTGCCGTCCGGTCCGAAGACAAACGCGTGCATGCAGTGATCGTGGTCGCCCTTGGACGTGTCTTCGAAGAGCAGCTCGCGCTTGTCGGCCTTGCTGTCGCCATCGGTGTCCGTGAGCACGAAGACGTAGGGCGAAGAGGAGACGATGACCTTGTTGCCGAGCACGCAAATGCCGAGCGCGGTATTGATGGTCATGTCCTGATAGAACACCGTTTCCTTGTCCGCCTTCCCATCGCGATTGCTGTCCTCGAGAATGACGATGCGATCGCCCCCCGGTCGCAGGACGCCCCACTTCTGGAACGTCGCGCGGTAGTTCGCGCCTTCGGTAATCCAGACACGGCCGCGTTCATCGACGTCCATGTCAGCCGGGTTCACCACCATTGGCTCGGAGGCGAACAGCGTAGATTGCAATCCAGCGGGCACGGTCATCTTCGCGACGTCGGCGGCGGCGGCGTCCGGTCCGTTAGGATGCGCGGGCGGCGCAGGCTTGGCTTTACCGGGAGCGTCAGCGGCGAAAGCGCTCCAAGCGAAAGCGCAGGCAGCCGTCGCGGCCACGAGGGAACGAATCTTCATCGGGAATTCAGGAGTCATAGGTGTTTGGACGTTATGCAAAGAACCTCAGACGCACCAAGCGGAATCTGTATTCTTACGAACTGCGCTTACGGCGTGTCCACCGATGCACTCAACCGCTCCGCCTCGCCCCTTCGCTGCTGAAACGGCACGCTCCGGACGATTTCCAGAATCAGACTGGAGAAGCGATAGCCCTTCTTCGAAACCCCTTTCGCGATCTGGTCCAGCGCGCACTTGTCGTAGAACTCAGGTCCACGACCGAGCGCGTAGGTCAGCATCTTCTCCGAGAGGCAACGAATGAACTCCTCGCGTTTGCTCTTCGCCAGCATCGCAGCGAGCGCGGGCGCACCACTGAACGATTCCCCGCTCACGAGCTGGCCTGACGCATCAATCGGGAAGCTCTCGTCCTTCGTCCGGAACACACCCACGCCGTCGAAATTCTCGAAGCCAAAACCAATCGGGTCCATGCGCGCGTGGCAGGAGGCGCAGGTGGGATTCTCTCGATGCTGCTCCATCCGCTGGCGCAACGTTCCGGTGAGCTTCACTTCCTTCAGCTCCGGCACGTTCGGAGGCGCGGGCGGCGGCGGTGTGCCAAGGATATTTTCCAGGACATACTTCCCGCGTTTTACCGGCGAGGTGCGCGTGGGATTCGACGTCAACGTGAGGATGGCGCCCTGCGTCAACACTCCGGCGCGACCGGTCCCCTTCAGGCTGACCCGCTGAAACGCCTCCCCCTTCACGTCCTTCATCCCATAATGTTTCGCGAGCTGTTCATTCACGAACGTGTAGTTCGCGTTGAGGAAATCGAGCACCGGCCGATCCTCACGCACGATGCTCTCGAAGAACGCCTCGGTTTCCTTCTGCATCGCCGCGCGCAACGAGTCGTCGTAAGTCGGGAACGTCTTCGCATCCGGCGACGCGATGCGCAGGTTGCGCAACTGGAGCCATTGTCCGCCGAAATTCTCCACCAACGCGCGGGACCTCGGGTCCTTGAGCATCCGTTTCACCTGCGCATCGAGGTTCTTGGGCAGCTTCCCCTTCTCCGCCAGCGCGAACAGCTCCGCATCCGGCATCGTGCTCCAGAGGAAGTACGACAACCTCGACGCCAGCGCGTAGTCATTGATGGGATGAACGGCCTTCGGATTGTTCGGCTCCGGTTGAAGCTCGCCACGGAAAAGGAAGTTCGGCGACACCAGCACCGCTTGCAGGGCGAGCTGGACACCGCGCTCGAACGTGTCGCCCTGCTTCAGCGCCATCTGGACGAACTTCACCAACCGTTCCACTTCGTCGGCCTTGGCCGGACGACGGAAGGCGCGCGCGGCGAAGCGGGAGATGACTTCGCGCGCATACTCGACCTTGTTCGTCGGCGCTCCTTCGCTGAAGAAAATGCGTCGATGCGTCTCGGGCAGCGGGGGCAATGGCGCGTCGAGCGGGCCTGCAACTTCGAGATATTCGATGACCAGATTTCGGTCGCCGCGCTTCTTCGGATCCTTGTCTGTGCTATTGACCAGGTTGTTCAGGTAAGCGGCGGAGAATCGATTCGTGCCAGCCGCGAGCTTGAGCCGCACTTCATAGACCTGCGGCTTGTCGGACTCGACGGGCACATCGAACGTCTGGAGGTCTTCCTTGTTCAGGCGGAACTTCATCTTCGGCGGCTCCGGCCCGAACTGCTCGCCGTAAGCCAGGGCGCGCAACGCGTATTCGCCCGGCTGCGTCACGGTGAAGCGCACGAAGATATCGCCCTCACGGGTCAGCTTCTTCGCCCCGCCGTCCACCACGTCGGTCGGCGCGGAGCCATCCAGCTCGCTCGCAGCGAATCGGCGGATGCGCGCCTTCGCAGGATCTTCCGCGACGATGGCGGCTTCCATGATCCTCTCCGCCGCTGCGAGATACTTCTCCATCAACACCGGCGGAACCGAGAGCACGTCGCCGATATTATCGAAGCCATAGCCCGAATCGTCCGCCGGAAAATCATCCGCCGGCTGGAACGGCACGCCGACCAGATCGCGGATCGTGTTGTTATATTCCGCGCGGTTCAACCGCCGGAGCGTCACGCGTCCGGGATCAGGATTATCGCAGTCACAGGCGAACACCTGCGCTTCAATCCATTTGGAAATCAGCTCCACCTCTTCGACCTTGGGCTGCTTCTTTTCTTCCGGCGGCATGGTGTGGCTGCGCACGTTTTCCAGCACCTTCTCCCACGCCTTGGGATCGTTCACGGCGTCCGCCTGCGCCTTGTAGATATCCAGCACGAAGTCTCCCTTCTTTTTGCCGTTGCCATGACAACTGTAGCAATACTTGTCGAGCAGCGGGACGATCTGCTTCTCGTAGGAAATCTCGCCGTGGGCTGTGCCTTTGCCACTTCGGGCGGCCTTCGTGGAAGCGGCTTCCGCAGGCGCCGTGGCGAACGCCGCCAGCACCCACACCATCAATGAAAGATATCGAAACTGCATGTCACGGAACTAGACGTCTCCGACCGCAGAATTCTGGAAAGAATTTCCAACCGCGCCGCCCTACAATTTCCGGACACGCTCCCACAGCGGCTGCAGGTCAGTATCCGACAGCGCCCGTTGTTTGATCCGCTTCGCGTCACCGCACACGGCGATGGATTTCTGGAGCCAGTCCCACGCTGCATCCAGCCGTCCTTCCTGCGCCGCGTAGCACGCGAGGTTATAGGGAATGACGTCCTCCTTGGGAAACATCTCGACCGCCGGCCGCAACAGCGACCACGCCAGTTGCAACCCACCATGCCGCACCCGCCGCATGGCGTAAGCCCGATGCACCCAGCCGGAACTTCGCTCCGGCGTCACGCGGACCAGCGTCTCCGCGACCTTCAGCGCAGCCTCCCAGCTCCGGCCCTTTGCACAAATCTCCCAGCGCACCTCCAGCACATCCGGATGCTCCAGAAACTCCGGGGCAATGCGCGCGATCTCTTCACCAGCCTCGACGTGGCTACCAAGTTCCAGCCAGCCGATCGCGGCCCGCAAATGATGTGTGTTAGGCGGTTCGAGTTGCACTGGCCCCAGAATGAGACGAACCGGGATTTCCGCGCAAGCCCGCTGGCGGCGTCGGGTGTGATCGGAAGTGGCGGACGGGCAGGTGGCAATTGTCGCGCGGCGACAATTCCACCCGCGTTCAGCGGGTGGTGAAGTGGTTGATTGCGCCGGGCAGCCTCAAGTTCGTTGCGCCGCTGGACGCGGCGCTACTCGTCGCAGCGCGACGAGTCCCACCTTTCCTCTCCTGCCCGCCACTTC
>CAMCCU010000248.1 GCA_945872975.1 Pedosphaera parvula Ellin514 | reverse complement strand
AACAGCTCCGCGCCGATCTCCACAAAACGGCCCAACAGCACCTGCTCGCGCTCGAGCTTGGGACCGTTGACCGCCATCGCGTGGAAGAGACGGCGCGCGAGCCGTTGGCTGGCCTTGCTGGCGTAGCGGAGATGCTTCGCCAATTGACCCGGAACGCCTGCTGGAACTCCTGACCCGAACGGCATCCATTGCTTGGGATACCAACCTGCGTAGAACATCCCCGCCTTGAGCGCTGCCTTAAGGCGCTCGCCAACCGGCTTGCGGGAATCAAGCACTGCACCGCTGACCTTCAAATGCGGATCCAGCATCTCGCGCGCGATGAACAAACGCATGATTTCACTGGAGCCCTCGAAGATGGTGTTGATGCGGCAATCGCGCATGAGCCGCTCGACGCCGATCGGCTCCTCGCCGCGCGCCTTGAGCGAACTCTCGGTTTCATAACCGCGGCCGCCGCGAATCTGCATGGTGTCATCGACGATGCGCCACGCCTCCTCGGTGGCCCACATCTTGGCGATGGCGGCTTCGAGGCGGATGTCCGCCTTCTTGTCCTTGTCCACCATGCTCGCAACCAGAAGCGTCATCGATTCCATCGCAAAGGTGTTCGCCGCCATCTTCGCAATCTTGTCGGCGATGGCCGCGTGCTTGCCGATGGCCGCGCCCCATTGCACGCGGTTGTTGGACCACTTCTTCACGATCTTGAGGCAACGCTTCGCCGCGCCCGTGCAACCCGCCGGCAGCGTGAGGCGTCCGGTGTTCAGCGTGCTCAATGCGACGCGCAGCCCCTTGCCTTCGCCCCAAATAATATTCTCGCGCGGCACGACGACGTTGGTGAATTTCACCACGCCGTTGTAGAGCGCGCGCAAGCCCATGAAGTGGCAGCGATGCAGAATCTCAACGCCCGGCATGTCCATCTCGACGATGAACGCCGTGACCTGTTTCTTTTCCTTGCCGTTGACGACCTTGGGCGGCGTCTGGGCCATGACGACGATGACGCCAGCCTTCACGCCATTCGTACACCAGAGCTTCTCGCCATTGATGGTAAAATATTTTCCGTCCGCCGTCGGCTCGGCACGCGTCGTCATCGTGGCGGGATCGGAGCCGACGCCATTCTCGGTGAGCGCGAACGCGGAAATTTCGCCCTTCGCCACACGCGGGAGAAACTTCTTCTTCTGCTCCTCGGTGCCGAAAAGAATCAGCGGCTGCGGCACGCCGATGGATTGATGCGCGGAGACAAGCGCCGTCAGATTCGCGTCGTAGCTCCCGAGTAACATCGCGGCACGTGAATAGTTCGTTTGCGAGAGGCCGAGACCGCCGTACTGCGTCGCGACCTTGATGCCGAAGGCACCCATGCGACCCAGTTCCGCGATGACTTCGTCCGGAATTTCACCACTGCGGTCGATCTCATCCGGGTTCACCTTCTCCTTCAGGAATTTCTCCAGCCGCTGAAGGAAGGCATCGCCTTGATCCTTGTCCGTGGGATTCTGTTCCGGGAAGGGAAACACCCTGCTCAAGTCGCAGCGGCCCATGAACAGCCCGCCGGCGAAGCTGCCCTTCTCGGAGTCAGCGTCGCGCGCGGCTTCCGTCATCTCCAGCGCGGCGCGCTGGCCGTCGTTCATTTTCGAGGTGTCGATGACTGAGGCAACCTCTTCAGGATTCGGTTTCATGTCGTGCTCGGGAGGAGCGAGTTTTGTAGTGCTCATAATTCAGTGAGGGTGGCTGAGGTCCATTTCAACTTTTGTAAAAGGTCTGGCCGGTGCCAGCGAGGGTTTGGAGCAGGCTGCACGGCGTGAACCGCGGCTCCTCGTCGGCGAGACGTTTCATCTCAGCGACGACCTGGGGAAGGCCAACATTGTCGGCAAAACGAAGCGGGCCACCCAGAAAGGGCGCGAATCCCGTACCCATGATCATGCCGAAGTCGACATCTGCCGCCTCGTCCACGATGCCTCCTTCGAGGCAACGCGCCGATTCATTGATCATCAGCAAGACCATCCGGGTTTGGAGTTCATCGCGGGTCAGCTTCGCGCAGGAAGTGCCACTGTGATACTTATCGATACGGGGATTCACAACCGGCTCCCTGCCCTTCTTGGTGTGAACGTAGAAACCTTTGCCGCTCTTCTTGCCGAGCAGTTGATCCGCGAGCATCTTCGACAAAACGTCCGGGCAATGCATGCGATCGCTGAACTTGCTGGCCAGATCCGCAGCGACATGGTTGGAAACATCCACGCCCACTTCATCAATCAAGCGCAGCGGCCCCATCGGCATTCCGAATTCCAACATGCACTCATCGACGTCCTCGACGCGCGCGCCGTTCTCGAACAGATGACCGGCCTCGATAAGATACGGCATCAAGATGCGGTTCACGAGAAAGCCGGGCGCGTCGCGCACTACGACGGGCAGCTTGCCGATCTGCTGGACGAACTTCACCGCGCGCCGGACGACCTCGGGCGCGGTCTGCCTGCCGACGACCACTTCGACCAGTTGCATCCGGTGGACAGGGTTGAAGAAATGAATGCCGATGACGCGCTCCGGATGCTTTGTCGCGGTAGCGATTTCGCTGATGGAGAGCGCGGAGGTATTGCTGGCGAGAATCGTGTTCGGTCCGGCCAGCTCGTCGAGCCGTGCAAATAACTTCTTCTTGAGATCCATCTTCTCGACCGCCGCTTCAACAATCACGTCCGCGCTGTGCAGCGGAACATCCACTGCTGACGGCGAGATGCGGTCCATGCCGGCCCGAGCTTCAACCCTGGTCAGCGCGTGGCGTTTCACTCCTGCGTCGTAGATCTTGGCGATGCCCGAGAGGCCCTTGGCAATGGCGTCGTGATTGATATCGCGAAGGATTACGGAGATGTCGCGGGAGCTGGCCCATTGCGCAATGCCGCCGCCCATGATGCCCGCGCCCACCACCGTGATGCGTTTCACCGGGCCAACCTTGGATTCAGCCGCCACGTCCGCAGCAACACCGGAGAGCTTCTTCGCACGCTCCTGGAGGAAGAAGATGCGGATGAGATTCCGGCACGCCTCGGTGCTGCCGAGTTCCAAAATCGCATCCCGCTCCAGAACCAATGACGCATCAATCGATTTCGTCAGGCCTTGCGTGACCACTTCGAGCGCCTTGGTGATCGCCGGATAGTGGCCGCGCGTCTTTTGCAGAACCTGCTTCTGGACTTTCTTCGCAATGAAGTTGAGCACCGGGCCGACCTTGGCGAGCCTGTGCATGAACTTCGTCGGGCGGACGCGCAGTTTCGCGCCGCGCTTGAGGATCAACTGGCAGGCTTTCTCCACGAGATATTCGCGCGGAGCGATGTCATCGATCATGCCGCACTTGAGCGCGGGCTTCGCGGCCAGCGTCTTGCCGCCGAGGATGATGTCGAGCGCCTTGGGCAGGCCAATCAGCCTCGGCAACCGAGTCGATCCGCCCCAGGCCGGAACAATTCCGAGCTGGGTTTCCGGCAGGCCGATCTTGGTGACCTTGTCGGGGGACGCGATGCGGTAGTCGCACGCCAGGCAAACCTCGTAGCCACCACCGACACACGCTCCATGAATCGCGGCAACGGATGGAATGTTGATCATGGCGAGCCGGTTGAAGACCGACTGACCGAGCTCGATCATGTCGCGCAATTCATCCGGCGTCTTCGCCTTCGACAACTGAGTGAGGTCAGCGCCCGCGACGAAGATCGACTTCTTCGCGCTGGTGATGACCACCCCCTTGAGGCTGGAGTTGCAGAGGATGAAATTGATGTGGTTGTTCAGATCGACGAGCGTGGCCTTGTCGAAAATGTTGGCCGCCGAGTCAGGACGGTCGAAGGTCAAGACGCAGATCTGATCATCGGTAACGTGGCGGCGAATGAGTTCGGGCATATCCTGCACCTTCCGTATCACCTCAGTTACCGATTCCGTCCGAGGAACAATCATCAGTTTGGGTGTCTGAGTTGTAGTCATAATTCAATTCCTTTCCAGCCAGATAGCGGCGCCTTGTCCGCCACCAACGCAGAGCGAGATAAGCGCCCGCTTGCCCTGACGGCGATTGAGCTCCTTGAGACTAGTGAGAATAAGCCGTGCGCCCGTGGCGCCCACCGGGTGGCCGAGAGCGATGGCTCCGCCGTTCACGTTCAACACGTCCTTCGGAATCTTACCGACATGATGGTCGCGCTTGAGATGCTTCTGCGCGAACTCGTCGGACTTCAAGCAGGCAAGGCAGGCAATAACCTGCGCCGCGAAGGCCTCGTTGATCTCCACGACATCTGCATGGTCGAGAGTGATGCCGGTCCGGCGCTCGGCTTCGGCAATGGCATACACAGGGCCGAGACCCATGCGCTGCGGGTCGCAGCCGGCGTAGGCGTATCCGGTCATGGCGCCGATGGGCGTCATGCCGAGTTCAGCAGCTTTCATCTCGGACATCACCAGCAGCGCCACTGCACCGTCGGTGATTTGCGATGAGTTACCGGCTGTTACCGTCCCATTCTTCCGATCAAAAACGGGCTTGAGCTTGGTCAACGCCGCAATCGTCTGTTCCTTGCGCGGGCCATTGTCACTGCTTACCACCGCCCTGGTGCTCGGCGGATAGATGGGGCAGATCTCTTCGTCGAGTTTATCGCGCGCCGCGATGGCGCGGGCGTGCGACTCGAGGGCGAAGGCGTCCTGTTTATCGCGCGTAACGCCGTATTCGCGGGCGAGGATCTCCGCAGTCTCGCCCATGTTCAACCCGCAGACGGGGTCCGTAAGACCCAGTTGCAATCCGATGCGCGGTTTGAAGTCCGCCGGACGGAAGGACAGCATGGCGCCGAGTCTCTGGCCGATGGATTTAGCGCGGGCCAGCTTGGCGAACTTGGCCGCCGCTTGATGGATGTAGAGCAACGGCACCTGCGACATGCTTTCCGTGCCGCCCACGACGAAGATTTCTCCGCGCCCGGCGAGCATCTTTTCGTAGGCTTGAGTGACGGCTTCGCAGCCCGAGGCACAGTTCCGATGGACGGTGAAAGCCGGAACGTGTTCGGGGATGCCGGCCCTCAGCGCGATGACGCGGGCGACGTTCGCCGCATCCGCCGGCTGGCCGACACACCCGAAAATAACTTCATCGATTAGCGCCGGATTCAGGCCGGTCTTGGTGAGCAACGCGTTGACGGCGATGCGTCCCAACTCCTCGGGACCGAGGCGGGCGAGGTCAGTGCCCATTTTGCTGAACGGAGTTCGGACACCGTCAATGATGACAAGGCGTGGCGTGTTCATGATTTCACCTCAACGTGGTTGGATGGAGCGGAGACTAAACTGGCCGGGCTGAGCGGCGACAAGCCATTGGTCATTCCGGGAGGCAGGTTGCCGGCGCTGGATGCTTCCCTGGACGCCATCTTTGGGCGGCGATCCAGAACTTTTAATTCCTTCATCTGTGTGCCGACACCCAGCAGGTGCCGCATCTCCTCAAGCTCGTGATAAACGATACGGTTCGGGCGAATCTCAGTGCGCTCCAAGAACCGGCTATTGATCTCGCGCGACAATTTTTCCTCAGAAACCTCACCGAGCTTCTGGACGTGGAGAACCAATTCATCCAATTCCATCGGATCGTTGTTGAACTTCTGAATCTCAAGCTGCCAGGCACCGATGTTCGGCGCATCGTCGAGGACGTGTTCGAGCTGGTTGAAGTCAACGAGCGTGCCCTTGATCTTGTCGAGTTGCATCGATTTCACCTCCGAATTGCGGGAAATCTTACCCATAAGCCGGGGAACTGTGCGGCCGCAATGAGGACACGGCGTGTAAACGAGGCCACCCTCGATGATGTCACCGGTGCGATAGCGGAGCACCACCGTACCGCGGGCATCCAGGGGGGTGAAGACAATCTCGCCGGGTTCGCCTTCGGGAACGGCAATGCCGGATTTCGGATCGACAACCTCAACGATGCCCAAGTCGGGATAGAGATGATAACCGGAAGGAACATCATCAACCCCAAAAGGACATTCTGCCCAGGCCATCTTGGCTTCCGTGAACCCGTAGGTCGCGACGACGTCAACATTGGGCGAGCCAAGTTTCGCGGCAAGGTTTCGTAATTTCCGGCGCATTCCCTCTGCCGCCTTCTCCCCACCCAATACAAGACGCTTGAGAGATTCGCATCGAATTCCTTCTTCGACCGCATGCGTCAACACATGATAGAGAAACGTTGGCATGCCGATGAGGACGTCGGGCTTGATCTTCTGAATCATGCGGAGATTGCCATCCGTGCCCATGACTTTGCCGCCACCCGTTCCGACGGTGAAGATACCGAACTCGGTCGAGGCATAGTGAGTAATCCAAAAGGCGAGGTGCGGCGCATAAGGGAACATGTTGAGCAACCGGTAATCACGCTTCGCATCGCAGACTTCCATGACACGCTTGCCCGCGACACTCAGCCGATCAATGTCGTAGCTGGTGTAGAGGAACGGAATCGGATCCGCCGAACGCCCCGTGGTGCTGGTCATGAAGATTGGGCGGTATTCAATCTCCAACTCGCGACGCACGCTTTCGCGTCCATGAAGCAAGGCACGTCCGATGGTGGCCGGACGGCGGGCAAGGATTTGCTGGTCCGGGATGAGAACGAAATCTCGCGAGCGCTGGGGACTGTCAGGCGTGTTAACGAGATCCGCCTTCGAGCTGAAGGGAATTTGCTCCAGGTCTTCCACGGAACGGATGGATTCTGGACGGAGCCCGTGTTTCTGGAACATGTCACGGTAATAGGCCGAGAACGGCACCACGACATCACGCAGGTAGCGGTGCAGTTTTTCGCCCTGGAGTCGGAGGATGACGTCCTTAGGCAAGCGTTGCCATTGAGTGGTGAGCAGGTGGGATTTCATAGGTCGGCTCCTTTCGGTTGACCAAGGCTTTAATTTCTTCGAGGTGTTCTTCCGCCGCACGACGCCCGATGGCGATGTATTTCCCGGGATGACGAAAATCGTGCCAGCGGCCATCCAATGAAAGCGGCCGAACGACTACATCCGCGTATTGGCAGGCATGTTCTGCCACTTGCATCTGCGCACCATTGAAGCTGCGCAGGATCGTATCGAGCACGTTGCCAGGGGCGAAATAGTTCAGGTAACGATTGATGAATCCCTTGATCGGATGGGTCTTTTTATCACGACGGGAATCACGCTCGCGATCCAAGGCCAGACGATCTCGAAGATAAGCCGGAGTGGGGATGGTATTGATCGCGATGATGCGTTCGATGCCCATCTCCTGAAGAACATCGACTGGCAGCGGGTCCGCAATGCCGCCATCGATGTAGAGTTCGCCATCGACCTCAACGGGAACGCACGCACCAGGAATCGCGCTGCTCGCATGCACGGCAGCAGCGACTTCGCCCGAGGAGAAGACCACACGGTCCAGGCAGGCCAGATGAGTCGCGACAATTCGAAGCGGGCGAACCAATTCAGAAAAATGAACATCGCCAATCGCACGTTTGAGGCGTTGCTTCACTTTTTCGCCGCGCAAAAAGCCCTGTCTAGGAAGGATGAAAGGATCAATTAGATCAAACAACCCCCAGCGATGCTCAAGCTCACGAGCCTGACGTTCCATCGCGACGCCGTCGTAGCCAGCCGCCCAGACCGCTCCGATGTAGGAACCCATGCTGCAACCCGCGACGACATCCACCTCGATTCCGTTTTCCTCAAGCACCTGGATGACGCCGATGTGCGCGAAGCCTCGAGCGCCACCCGAGGAAAGGGCCAGACCCACTCTTCGATGCCCAACTTCGCGAGCAAGCCTGCGAATGTCGGAGTTAAAGTCACGATCCGGCCAGCGGCGCAGACCTTGGGCAGTAATAGCTTTCGGACAGCCATGGATAAAACCTTGCAGTTCATCTCCCAAGCCCTTCAGGAGGTCATTCAAGCACTCCTCGCCCTTCTCCCGACATGCGATGGTCCGCAGATTGAGATTGTCCGCTTGAGGAAGGTTCCGGACCTCTCTCAATAGCAAATCGCGCGAGTATAAATCTTCGGGCCTGGGCTGGAGCAGCAAGAAGGAGCGATCTGATTGCAGGAAGCA
>CAMCCU010000247.1 GCA_945872975.1 Pedosphaera parvula Ellin514 | reverse complement strand
CTTCGGCATTTGAAAAGCTTTACGCTCTCCTGTTGCAGTGTATCGAAGCACCAACTAGTTTCAGAACAATTGAACTGAGAAACGACTATGATTGAAGCAATGATGATATTCGACAAGTGGTGGTGGATGATCCTGCCCGGCATCCTCCTCGGCCTCTACGCGCAGATGAAGCTGACCTCCACTTACAACCGCTACTCTCGTGTGCCCACCAATTCCGGCCGGAGCGGAGCCCAGGCCGCCCGCGAGATCCTCGATAGCGCCGGCCTGCACTCCATGGCGATCAACGAAGTCCCCGGCCACCTCACCGATCATTATGACCCGAGGAAGAAAGCGCTCTTCCTCTCCGCCGAGAACTACCATGGCCGCACCCTCGCCGCCGTTGGCGTGGCCGCGCACGAAGCCGGTCACGCGCTCCAGCATCAAGCCGCCTACGCGCCGTTGAACCTCCGCATGGCGCTCGTCCCCATCACCGGCATCGCCAGCAACGCGGCGATGTGGATCACCATGGGAGGAATGTTCTTCGGCCTCGCCAAGCTCGCCTGGGCCGGCGTGATCGTCTTCGGGATTCTCTTCCTGTTCCAACTCATTACGCTCCCCGTCGAGTACGACGCCAGCCGACGCGCCAAGAACCAGTTGCTCTCGCTCGGCCTGATTGATGGCAGCGAACGCGCCGGCGTCAGCAGCGTGCTCGGGGCAGCGGCGCTGACCTATGTCGCGGGCATGGTCGCCGCGTTCTTCACCTTGCTGCATTTCATCATGATCCTTCGCGGCAACGACCGGGAATAGAACACCTCTCACCCGTGGCCAGGTGGCCCGACAGAAACAAAAACGCGGCCCTTCCCGGAGAGCCGCTTTCCAACAAGCCCCAGCAGCGGGCTCATGTAGCCCCCCTGCGGCGAAGCCGTTCCGGTTCGGCACAGCATGGCTCTTCGTCGCACGGGAGCGGACTTCCACCGCTCCATCCTACGGTCTTCTCAGGCGCACATAGCGACAGCGTCGCCAACTCCCGACCAGTGTTCCGCCATAATGAAAAGTTGAACACCATGGCGGCTGGGGCCGCGGAGCGTGGCTCAATGTGCGGCACCCAACCGACTTGATATTGCCGCCGTCTTTGAAGTCGCCTTCGACGCAGTGGACGGAGCGTTCACCGCTTCGCATCTATCCCAACGAATGCAGCAAAGGACGAAATCAATCGTCGCTGCTGCCGAGACGGGAGAGGACGTTGAAATCTTCCAGCGTCGTGGTGTCGCCCTTGATCTCCGTGCCGGCGGCAACCTGCTTGAGCAGGCGGCGCATAATTTTCCCGGAACGCGTCTTGGGCAGTCCTTCGGCGAACCGGATGTCGTCGGGCTTGGCCACGGGACCGATCTCCTTGCCGACGTGGGCGCGGAGTTGTTCGCGAAGTTCCGGGCTGGCGATCACGCCGGTCTTGAGCGTGACGAATGCAACGAGGGCCTGACCTTTCAATTCATCCGGACGTCCGACGACGGCGGCTTCGGCGACGTTGTGATTGCTCACGAGCGCGCTCTCGACTTCCGCCGTGCCGATGCGATGGCCGGCGACGTTGAGGACGTCATCGATGCGGCCCACGATCCAGAAGTATCCGTCCTTGTCCTGGCGGCAGCCATCGCCGGTGAAGTAACTGCCTTTGACTTCGCTCCAGTACACTTCCTTGTAACGCTGCGGGTCGCCCCAGAGTCCGCGCAACATGCCGGGCCACGGCTTGCGGATGACGAGCTTGCCGCCGCTGCCTTTGGGAACGGGCCTGCCATTGTCGTCCACGACTTCGGGCAAGATGCCGAAGAACGGGAGCGTGGCGGTGCCGGGCTTGGTGGGCGTGGCACCTGGAATCGGAGTGATCATGATGCCGCCGGTTTCCGTCTGCCACCAGGTATCGACGATGGGACACTTCGAGCCGCCGATGACTTCGCGATACCACATCCATGCCTCGGGATTGATCGGCTCACCAACAGTGCCGAGCAAACGCAGCGAGGTGAGGTCATGTTTCTTTGTCCATTCGACGCCCCACTTCATGAAGGCGCGAATGGCGGTGGGCGCGGTGTAGAGCACGGTGACGCCATACTTGTCCACGATGCGCCAGAAGCGATCGGGCTCAGGGAAGTTCGGCGCACCTTCATACATCAGGCTGGTGGCACCATTGGCGAGCGGGCCGTAAACCACGTAGCTGTGACCAGTGACCCAGCCGACATCCGCCGTGCACCAGTAAACGTCCGTGGGCCGGAGATCGAAGACATACTTGCTCGTCATCTTCGCGGTGAGCAGATAGCCGGCGGTGGTGTGGAGAATGCCCTTGGGCTTTCCGGTCGAGCCACTGGTGTAGAGGATGAAGAGGTTCGATTCACTGTCCATCTTCTCGGCGGGACAATTCGCATCGACGTGATGAAGCTCGCGATGCCACCAGACATCACGGCCTTCCTCGATCTCGACTTCGTTCCCGGCACGCTTGAGCACGATGACGCGCTCGATGGTTTTCGTGAGTGACTGGCCTTCGGCGTCCTTGAGCTTCAGCGCATCATCCACGTTCTTCTTCAACTGCACGATCATGCCGCGACGGAATCCGCCATCCGAAGTGATCACCATCTTCGCCTGGCAATCAAAGATGCGATCCGCCACCGACTGCGCGCTGAATCCCCCGAACACCACGGAATGCACGGCACCGATGCGCGCGCAGGCAAGCATCGCGACGGCAGCTTCGGGAACCATCGGTAGATAGATGATCGCACGGTCGCCCTTCTTGAGCCCGTTTCGCTTGAGGACATTGGCGAAGCGGCAGACATCTCGGTGAAGCTGCTTGTAAGTGATGACGCGCTCCTCGCCCGGCTTATTGTCACCGGCGGGCTCGCCTTCCCAGATGATCGCGGCCTTGTTCGCCGTGGGAGTATCGAGCCATTTGTCGAGGCAGTTGGCGCTGACATTGAGCTGGCCACCGACGAACCACTTCGCGACGGGCTCCTTCCACTGGAGAACCTTCTTCCAAGGCTTCAGCCAGACGAGCTCGTTCTTCGCCTGCTTCGCCCAGAACTTTTCCGGCGACTTGATGGACTCGTTATACATCTTGCGATACTCGGCCATCGACTGGATGTGGGCGCCCTTGGAGAAATCCTTGGAGGGATGAAACACCCGCTCCTCGTGCATATAGGACGTGATATTAACCGAAGGCGCGGCGGTGCCGTTCGCTTTCGGCGACTTGCTAGCGGAAGACTTTTTCTTTTGAGCCATAAGATTCGTCAAGATGTGGGGCGCATTCTAGGAATGGTCAGGGGTGCGTCAAATCAGAACTCCTGAATGAAGCGGAGAGATGAACGAGTTTAGTAAGGTGCTTCACCGCGCGGTGCCTGACCGGCGGCGTTGCGGGCGAGGACAAAATCCCGAACCGGTTCGCCGTTGATCAGATGCTGCTGGATGATCTTCTCCAACAGCTCCGGCGTACAGGAATGGTACCAGACGCCGTCAGGATAAACGACCGCAATGGGACCGCCCACGCAGACGCGCAAACAATTCACCTTGCTGCGATAGACCAATGGATGCGGGCCCACGAGATTGAGCTCCTTCAGTCGCATCTTTAGAAATTCCCACGACGCGAGAGTGACATCACGAGCGGCACACTTCGCCTCGCTTTGATCCGCGCAGAGAAAAATATGACGGACATATTTTTCCAGTCCAAGCGCGTCTGCCGCGCGATGTAATTCATCTGTCATGCAAGGACAACTTCGCCGCTGTTCATCAGGGATTTTGTGCTCAAACTATTCACGACGCGCAGAGAGGGAGTCCACGAAAATATTCACTGAGTGCTCAATCGTGGTTCGCAGAGCCGTCGTGAAGGCGTTGGAAAAACTTCTTTGCTCGGCAGACAATTCAGTTTCCAGATGGCCGGAGACTACTGCTCATTACCCTCAAAAAAGCGTGAATTAAAACTTCCCTTCCGATGGCACATCAGTAGCCTTTACCCCAATCACGATGTCCCTTGTTGTTTCACTTATGCGCAGTTGTATTCGCCATGAAGCCACGACGACACGGGCCAGCGCTTGCACACGTGAACAGTCAACCCTGACACCATCGACCCCAAGTCCCCTGCACTCGCTCGATATTGACATGGCTGTAAGGGCATTCGTCGGCCCGCGCCGTTCCACAATCGCGCTTTCACGGTTCTGTTCTGCAACAATGGATCCACAACTTTTCCGCCATGCGTCGCTGCGACGCACCTAAACAAATCGAAGATGGAATCCTCGTTGACCCTCTCGTTAACCAAGCCGCGCAGATTCATCAGTCACCTGATGGAGAATCTTCGATGGTGCCTTGTCATGTTGCCAGTGATTCTCCCGACCCTGGCTCAAGCGGAGAAATCCGTAACTCTCGCCTGGGATCCCAGCCCAACACCAACTGTCGTAGGTTACACGGTGCAATACGGAACCAACTCCGGGCAATACTCCGAGTTTCTTTTGTATGGGATCGAAACCACCGCAGTGGTTCCGGAACTTCAAGAGGGCGTCACCTACTACTTCGTCGTGACGGCCCATACGGACGAGGGACTGGAAAGCGACCCGTCCAACGAACTCGTGTACACCGTCCCGGACGGCACCATCACCTACCTGCCCCCGTCGCTAAACCTGATCCAAGACCTGATCATTGATGAAGACGCTGGAAATCAAACGGTCCTCCTCTCAGGACTGAGCGCCGGCGTTACGAGCTCCAACATCACCATCTCCGCTACATCGAGCAACCCCGGGTTGATTCCAGGCATCGCCATCAATTACCCGGCCGATGGCACCGGAGGTTTCCTGACGTTTGCGCCCGCGCCCAACGGATTCGGGTCCGCCATCATCACGGTCACCGTGAACAACCTTCAACCCGTGAACAATCTCGTGACCCGGACGTTCACGGTAACCGCTTACTCCATTAACGACCAACCGACTCTCGCACCGCTCAGTGCCGCCACCCTCGAAGCGGATGCCGGACCGCAACTGATCAACTTGTCCGGGATTGGAACTGGTGCCCCAAACGAAGATCAGCTCCTGTCGGTGAGTGCCGAATCCAGCAATCCTGGAGTGATTCCCGCGCCTGAAATCAGCTACACCAGCCCTGATTCCTCGGGAATCTTGACCCTCGTCCCGGCAGCCGACACCAACGGCACAACGACCATCACAATCACCGTCAGCGATGGGCAGCACCTGATCAGCAGAAGCTTTGACATCACAATCAACCCGCCAGCCCCCTCCACTCTGGCCACTTATTATCTGGAGGCGGAATCAGGCATCGTAAGATCGCCAATGATCGTCGCCGCCAGCACCAAAGCCTCCAGCGGACACTACGTGTATTCCCAATCCAGCGAGCAAGGGGACGTGACGTTCACCCTGACGACTGCCTCGGCTGGAGATTACATCATCTGGTGCCGCATCCTTTCTCCGAACAGCTCGACTGACTCGTTCTATGTGTCAGTCGATGGCGGTGCGGAAGCCATTTACCGGACGGCGCAAAACATCTGGTCAAAATCGTGGCAATGGACCCGGATCAACAACGACGGACTGCCCGACCCCCTGCTCTTCCGGCTCACCAGGGGAACCCACACCCTTCGCTTTCGCTCCCGTGCATCCTCCACCCTGCTCGACTCAATCTATATCACCGGCAATCGAGATTTCGTCCCCGTCCACCTGACCCTCGCGAGAAATCCAATTCAACCCCAGGCCATTGATGTCAGCTTCCAGTCCGCTGCGGGCTATAGATACGCCATCGACTACACGTCCGACTTCCAGTCGTGGTCCAATGTGTGGATAGCTAACACCAACATCCCCTACGCCCAAATCATCACCTACGCCGAAGCCAGCGTACCAGACACCAGGCGGTTCTATCGCGTCCGCGTCAACCCGTGAACATTGGCCTCGGGCCGAGCTTGGATCACACACCCCGTCCCCCCTAAAGCTGTCCCGGTGTCCCCAGCAGCGCCGCAATGCGCATCAGCAAGCGACCTGCAGCGCCGCCGTCCAACACGCGATGATCAAAACTCAGTGTCAAATTCGCCTCAGTGACCGGCACAAACTGATTCTTCTTCGCATCCCAGTTGGGAACAATCCGACCCGCCCCCATGCCCAGCACCAATGTTTGTTCAGGCAACGGAATCGGTGTCGCCCAAGTCAGCCCGAACGTTCCGAAATTCGTCACCGTCGCGATTGATCCCCCTGTCGCAGTCGGCGGCAAACGACGTTGCCGCGCCAGCTCTACAAGTTCGTTGTAGCGATCAACCAGCTCACTCAACGGCCGTTTATCAACCTCACGCAAGACCGGCACCAACACGCCGTCCTCCGCCTCGACGGCGAAGCCAACATCAATCGATGTCGGATGAACGATGTGATTTCCCACCAGCCGCCCCGCCGGCGCGCTGTTCTCAGCCAGGGCAATCGCCAAAGCTCGCAACGCGTAGAGGGCCGGACCTGGTTTCGGATCGCACGACTTCCGATGCGCCAGCACTGGATCCAGGCACACCGGCAACGCGACTGTGGCCAGAGGCCGTGTCCAACTTCGCCGCATCGCATCCGCCACGGCGACTCGCATGCTCGAAGCCGTGGTTAGACGGCTCTTCTCCAGATTCGCGATGAATGCCTCGAAATCCTGAATCGTGACCCGCCCCGCCGCTCCGCTGCCTGCGATGCCCGCCAGATCCGCCGCATGCAGACCGAGCTCGTTCATGCGCGCCTTCATGCGCGGAGACATGTAGCTGGCACCCGCCGCATGGGCCGGCACGGGCAGACCGCGCACCGTCGGCTGCACTCCCTTGTGACCGCTACCATTCGACGATTCTCGGGAATTCACGGACACCGTCTCAGACACCGGGGCATGATCCACCTTCGGCTCATCCAAGCCCATCCGCGCCATTTCTTCAGCCGTCACTTCCAATTGCCCCAGCACGGCGCCAACGGCGTAGCTCTCGTTTAGTTTCACGAGCCACTTCTC
The DNA here is from genome assembly GCA_945872975.1 of Pedosphaera parvula Ellin514. Taxonomy (GTDB): domain Bacteria; phylum Verrucomicrobiota; class Verrucomicrobiia; order Limisphaerales; family JADJPG01; genus JADJPG01. The sequence continues at coordinate 1,046 of CAMCCU010000247.1, read as the reverse complement.
CAGCCTGCCCCGGCATGGAGCAGTGACGTTCATCGTGGCCTTGTTGGTCTCGACCTCCACGACATCCTGATCCGCCTCGACCATGGCACCTTCCTTGACCAGCCAGTTCACGATGGTGGCTTCGGCGATCGATTCGCCCAACTGCGGCATGATGATGGGAATCTGCGGCATAAATTTTAGAGTCGGATGAGATTTCGCGCCGCCGCCGCAATGCTCCGGGCGGTCGGACGATGTGCCGCCCACAGGCTCGGGTGATACGGCACCGGCGTGTCCTTCGCGTTCAACCGCTGCGGTGGCGCATCGAGCAATCCGAAACCTTCCGTCGCCACCCGCGCAATAACCTCGGACGTGACACCGCCCCACGGCCACGATTCGCCCACGCACAGGAGCCGGCCCGTGCGTGCGACAGACGCCATCACGGTGTCCGTGTCGAGCGGCTTGATGGTTCTCAAGTCCACCACCTCCACCTCGATCGCCTCAGTCGCCAACTCCTCCGCAACGGCGAGCGCCTCATGAACCATCGCGCTATACGCCACGATGGTCATGTCGCGACCATGCCGCGCGATGCGAGCCTTGCCCGTCGGCAACGCTTCGGTCGGCAGCTTCTCGGCTTTGAGATGGTAATAGAGAAACTTGTGCTCGCAGAAAATCACCGGGTCATCAATCGCCACCGCTTCGAGCAACATGCTGTAAGCATCCTCGACCGTCGCCGGAGTCATCACAACGAGGCCCGGATAATGCGCGTAGATCGCTTCGAGACATTGACTGTGAAACGGACCGCCGCCCGTCGTACCACCCGACGGCAGCCGGATGGTGATGGGGCACGGCACACGCGTCCGCCAGAACAACGTCGCCGCCTGATTCACGATCTGATTGAAGCCGACCGTGGAAAAGTCCGCGAACTGCATCTCGATGATCGGCCGCATCCCTTCAATCGCCGCCCCCACCGCCGCGCCGATAATCGCGTCCTCGCTGATCGGCGCATCGAGCACACGCCCAGGAAACTCCCGCGACAAATTCTTGGTCGCCTTGAACGCTCCACCAAA
>CAMCCU010000246.1 GCA_945872975.1 Pedosphaera parvula Ellin514 | reverse complement strand
GCAGTGGTCTCGCTCGTGGGCTATTCTCCCTCTCCCATCAACGGGGAGAGGGCCGGGGTGAGGGGTGAGAATAAATTTGGACTCGCACAACCTGCCGTGCTCCACCGTTTCCTCGCCCTCTACACCATCATTCTCACCGCGCTCTACTCCGCGATCTCTTACAAAACCCCGTGGTGCCTGCTCAATTTCTACCTCGGCATGATCCTGCTCGCCGGCATCGGCGCAGCGACGCTGGTGGAGTTTTTCCGCGCGCGTTCTTTGAAAGCTGTAATGATCGCGGTGCTCCTCGGCTTGACGTTGCAGCTCTCGTGGCAGGCGTGGCGCGCGAACTTTGTCTATCCCGCTGACCGGCGAAATCCCTATGTCTACGCGCAGACTGTGCCGGACTTCCTAAACCTCGCGCAACGGATCGAGGGGATTGCGCACGTCGCGCCCGCAGGCTACGAGACCATCGTCAAAACCATCGCGCCGCAAAGCGATTACTGGCCGCTGCCGTGGTATCTGCGCCGGTTCCAGCATCTCGGCTGGTACGAGAAACTTCCTGAAGATCCGTTCGCGCCCATCGTCGTGGTCTCGGCCAAGCTGAACGCGCGCCTTGACGAAAAGTCGGACAAGAAGTGGATCATGGCCGGGTATTCGGAGCTGCGGCCCGGAAACTTTTTCGAGCTCTACGTCGAGCTGGAGCTTTGGAAGAAGTATGTCGACACCTTGCCGCGCGAGCGCGATTGACGGGGACTAATTCCGGCGGGTCGTGAGGCGCAAGCGCAGCGCGGCGGAATAGATGAGGTCAACGTGCCGCCGCTCCAGTCCGGCAAACGCGGCCTCCGACCGGCGTTCGGCGTAATCGCGCAAAAGTTGTTGGTCGGTCATCCGGTTCACTCATGGAAGAGTAGCCGCCGCTGCACGAATCGGACTGGGAATGGAAAAAATGGTTTCACGCAAAAGCCAAGGCGTGAAGCGGCAAAGGACAGTTCGGCGATCACACCTCGCAGTCACTTCGTCACGGTGGCGTCAGTCCTTGGATTCGTTTACGGAGAATACGTGTCCATTTCACTGACTCCCATCCAATACCTACCGACCCTTAGCCGCGTGTCGTATTGGTTGTCCACCGGAGCCTTTTCCGCCAGAATAGCCAAATCAGCGGGCACGTCCTCTATTTTCCCAGTTTGCAACATCTCGTAGCGACCCAAAATCGTCTCGTCCACCGCAATTCATTGGCGATGATTGACAACGAACTGCGCGTCGTGATATTGAACCGCGACCGTAGCTGATGTATGAACACTTTCCTTGATCAGCATGTACTGGTGTTGAACCGGCTCTGGCAGGCCGTCAACATTTGCAGCGCGAAGCGGGCGCTCACGCTCCTCTTTGAAGGACGCGCCCAGGTGGTTTTCAATTCCGGGGATGGTGCCTTCCAGACGTTCAACTTTTCGCAGTGGCACGATTTTTCCCAGCAGGAACCTCATTCCGAGAGCATCCACACGATCTCCTTCAAGATTCGCGTCCCGCGCGTCATCCTGCTCGTCATCTTCGACCGGATGCCTAAGAAGGAAGTGAAGTTCACGCGGCACAACATCTTCGAGCGCGACAAGAACACCTGCCAGTACTGCGGCGGAATCTTTGACCGCAAGGATCTAAACCTCGACCACGTCACCCCACGCGACCGCGGGGGTCCGACGACTTGGGAAAACATTGTTTGCTCCTGCATCCCCTGCAACACCCGGAAGACGAACCGCACGCCGCTGGAAGCCGGGATGCATCTCGTCCGCAAACCCAAGCGGCCGAAATGGCGGCCGTTTGTGCAGGTCAACCTGGGATTCCAGCAGCACGACAGTTGGAAACACTTCCTCGATCTCGCTTACTGGAACGTCGAGCTCGGCTCCGACCCGGAGGTCTGATCCGGACCGATGCGGAGGGAAGCTCACACCAAAAGCGCGAAGTAGAAAGAAGAGTCGGATGTTGCGAACACCCAGCACCAAGTCCTTCGCAGTTCCGCTTTCTCTCTAAATCAGCGGGGATAAGCGGTTCGACTTCCCGGTTCAGTTGGAACGCGCGTTCTCTTTGCCAGGAGCTTCAATCAAATCCCAGAACTTCGGGTTGTCCTGCAACGCCTCGTCTTCACCCACGGGCAGGCTGGAGCGGAACAGAAAATCTTTGAGACTGTTCCGGCTCAGGATGCGATGCACCACCACGCCGAGTTCGTGCCGCTCGAAATAAACGCGGTAATCGCCCAGACGGAACCGGTGGAGAATTTTTCCGGCGCGCTCCAGCTTGCCGAAGTGCTCAAGGTCGGTGCTCATCACTTCCTGCGGCAGACCGCGAAACTCCCCGAGAATGCTCAATTGAAGTTCCTTCGGCATCTTGGCGAGCTCGGAGGCGCTGGTCGGGTTGAAGATGATTTGAAATGGGCGCATGGATGTCAGGCGATTGGTAGCGCGTACGGGAATCGAACCCGTCTTTCGGCCTTGAGAGGGCCATGTCCTAACCAATAGACGAACGCGCCACTATCAGAACAGTCTTGAATGCTAGAGAGCCAGACGGAGTGATGTCAATCAACTTCAAGGAACTATCGGGCTGCGGATGCAATGCGAAGTGGCGGTCCCGCGTCAGTTCCTAATCTTCATCGTAATCCTAATCAGCACCGAAGCCCCGAGGGCCAAAGAAAGGTTGAGAGCAAGAGTAAGATTAGGATTATGACTGGCAGAATCATACCCACCGCTTCCAATCACACGCCTGCAAGGCGCGCGGATTGACGTTCTTCTCGGCGTGCGATTAACCTCCGCCGATGTCCGACGCGCCCATACCAAAACCAACTTCTCCACCCAGCGCGTCAACCAACCACCGCCGCCCCTCCAAGCCCCTGCACACGCGCATCTTCATCGGGCTTGCTCTTGGCATCGCTGCGGGAGTGGGAGTGAATCGGATTTGGGGCGGCGACCACCCGGCGGTGAACTGGATTCTCAGCAACATCACCGAACCCGTCGGCAGCCTCTTTCTCCGCCTGCTCCTCATGACGGTGGTTCCGCTCGTGTTCTCGTCGCTCGTCGTCGGCGTGGCGGGCCTGGGCGATGTCCGGAAGCTCGGGCGCATCGGGCTGAAATCCTTCTGCTACTGCGCCGTCATCTCCGCCATCTCCGTGATGATCGGCCTCGGATTGGTCAACCTCATCAAGCCCGGCAAGCGCATCGATCCGGCGACTGCGGCGGGACTCCAGCAACGCTACGGCGCGGATGCGGCCAAGAAAGTCGAGGACGCAAAGAAAGGCAGCACGAGCGATTCAGCCGCGATGCAGGTGATCAAGACCCTCGTGCCGGCGAATCCCCTCGCCGCCGTGGCGACGGAAACGCCGAACATGCTTCACCTGATGTTTTTCGCCGTGGTCTTCGGCGTCGCCATCACGCTCGCGGGAAAGGAACGCACCGCCACGCTGGTCGGAACGATGGAAGGAATCTACGCCGCCTCCACCAAGATCATCGACCTGATCATGATGGTCGCGCCCTACGCCGTCGCCTGCCTCCTGTTCAACAACACCGCGCGTTTCGGGCTCGACCTGCTGATGGCTCTGGGCTGGTTTGTCATCACCGTGCTGCTCGGGTTGGCGCTGCACATGTTCGGCACCTACTCGCTCTCCGTCTGGCTGCTCTCGCGCATCTCGCCGCTGGAATTCTTTCGCCGCATCAAGACCGTCCTGCTCACCGCGTTCTCCACCTCCTCCTCCGCCGCCACCCTGCCCACCACGCTGCGCATCTCGGAGGAAAACCTCGGCGTGCCCCGTGAGATTAACAGCTTCGTGCTCACCGTCGGCGCGACGGCGAACCAGAACGGCACCGCGCTGTATGAAGGCGTGACCGTGTTGTTCCTCGCCCAGCTCGCCGGTGTGGACCTCTCGTTCGGCCAGCAACTGATGGTCGCGTATCTGGCGATTCTCGGGGGAATCGGCACGGCAGGCGTGCCGAGCGCCTCCATCCCTTTCATCGTCGTCGTGCTCGCCGGGATCAATGTGAACCCGGCTCTCATCGCGATTATTCTTGGTGTGGATCGCATCCTCGACATGTGCCGCACCACGCTCAACGTCGCCGGAGATTTGACGGCGGCCACCTACGTCGCGCGGTCCGAAGGCTACACGTTGCTCAGCACTCCCACGCCGCCGCAGAACGCCAGCCGCAACCAACCTCCCTCTTGAACCAACTTCGCCACACCGCCATACTCCGACCTGCTTACGATGAACATGAATACTCGCACTGAAACCGACAGCATGGGCCCCATCGAGGTGCCCGCCGACCGCTATTACGGCGCGCAAACCGCCCGTTCCCTCATCCACTTCAACATCGGTCGCGACATCATGCCGCGCGAAATCACCAAGTCCTTCGGCATTCTCAAGAAGGCCTGCGCGCTGGTGAATCGCGACCTCGGCAAGCTCTCCGAGGACAAGTGCAAGCTCATCATCCAAGCCGCGGACGAAGTCATCGCCGGCAAACTTGAAGACCATTTCCCGCTCCGCGTCTGGCAGACCGGCAGCGGCACACAGTCGAACATGAACGCGAACGAGGTCATCTCGAACCGCGCCATCGAGATCGCCGGCGGCCAGATGGGCAGCAAGAAACCCGTCCATCCGAACGACGACGTGAACATGTCGCAATCGTCGAACGACACCTTCCCCACCGCCATGTCCATCGCAGCGGCAACCGAGCTTGAGCAGACGCTCGTCCCGCAGGTGAAAAGCCTCCGCGACGCGCTCGACGCCAAGCGCGCCGAGTTCAATGACATCGTGAAGATCGGTCGCACTCATTTGCAGGACGCCACGCCGATCACGCTCGGCCAGGAATTCTCCGGCTACGTCGCGCTGCTTGACGCCAACCTCGAGCGCCTGAAACAAGTTCTGCCCGGCCTGCGCGCACTCGCCATTGGCGGCACCGCCGTCGGCACGGGCTTGAACGCACATCCCGAATTCGGTGAGCGCGCCGCGAAGAAAATCTCCGAGCTCACTGGCCAGCCCTTCACCTCGCATCCGAACAAGTTCGCCGCGCTCTCGGCCCACGATGAATTCATCATGGCCAGCGGCGCGCTCAAATCTCTCGCCGCCTCGTTGATGAAGATCGCGAACGACCTCCGCTGGCTGGCCTCGGGTCCGCGCTGTGGTTTGGGCGAATTGAACCTGCCCGAGAACGAACCCGGCTCCTCCATCATGCCCGGCAAGGTGAACCCCACGCAGTGCGAGGCCATGACGATGGTCTGCGTGCAGGTGATGGGCAACGACGCCGCCATCGGCTTCGCCGGTTCACAAGGCAACTTCGAGCTGAACGTCTTCAAGCCCGTCATCGTGTTCAACTTCCTGCACTCCGTCCGCCTGATGGCCGACGCGTGCCATTCATTCGTCGAACACTGCGTGGTGGGCATCGAGGTGAACCGAGAGAAGATCGATTCCTACGTGAAGAACTGCCTGATGCTCGTAACCGCGCTCAACCAGAAAATCGGCTACGACAACGCCGCCAAGCTCGCCAAGACCGCGCACAAGGAAGGCGGGAACCTCCGCGACACCGCGATCAAACTAGGGCTGCTCACCGGCGAAGAGTTCGACTTGGCCGTGATTCCGGAGCGGATGACGCGGCCGTAAGATCACTCAAAAAACTTACCGACGGCGCAGTTCAATTCACTTGAGCTGCGCCGTTGCCACATCTGCCTCCAGCGCTGCGAAAATTTTCTCCAAGGCAAGCGTCCAGCCTCTGGCCAGAGCTTCCGGCCGACGTCCGTCGATGGCGATTTCCTGCCGGTAACTTTTGTGGAAGACGATCGCTGGCGGGGAGACGCGCTCGCTGGTGATGAAGAACTCCGCCGCAAGCAGGGCTTTCGGCGCGGATGGGTTCTGAAAATCTCCGTAGAGCGCAGTCACGTTTCCGTCGAGAACATGCGTCGCCTCAATGCTGCTGCCAGACGGAAGCACGTTCTGGAAAACCTTGGAGGCGCTGAGCCACATCTGGAGCTGGCCGGCGATCAAGGTTCGCGGCGCGGTGAGGAACTCGTTGTAGAAATCCGCCTTGTAGCCGAGCTCGCTGGTTCGATAAACAAACCCCTTCCCGTCAAACGGCGCGGCGACCTGAAGATTCCTCACGCGCAACTGGACTGGGCTGGAATCAGCCCGCGCCTCCCCTGCCCTGACCGGCTCCAGCAGGAACGATTGCTTCGCCGGATTCGGCTGCTTGAGGCTGCATCCTTGCATGATTAAACCGGCGAGCAACAGAGCGCCGAGTCGCAGAGACAGATGACCGAGGTCACGTATGGGAATGCCGCAAACGGGTAGCCGCCGAGGTGACGAGGCGGACCTTCGCGTCGTCTGTCCCACGGGTATCCGCCTCCTCACGTCGGCGGCTACGCTTTCCATACACGTTCTAAATTGGTGACGATTCATGGCAGGTTCTTGGAAGGTTTGGGCGGCTCGCCGAAGAGCAGTTGCGCCGGGAACCGTTTGGCGTTCTCGGAAAGCTCCTTCAGGTTCTCCGTCAGCACGCGGAGATTATCGAGCGAGAGGGCGAGGTCGTTTTCCTTACCTGCAACGAGCTGATCCAGGCGCCGCAGTGTTCGATGCAATTGCGCCAGGCTGTTCGTCAGCTCAGGTGACTCCGCCGTGCGCCGCAAGCCAGCCATCGCACCGGAACCATCCTTCAACATCGAATCGATCTCCGGCCGGTCCAACAGCGTTTGGAGGCGTCTATTGGAGGCGTGAACCTCGTTCAGGAGCGCGGTGGCGTTCGTCCCCAGCATTCCAAGCGGAAGTTCGCTGACCTTGTTGTCCAGCGAAACGACGAGCAGCTCCACGTTGTTGGCGATGCGCTCGAAATTGATCTTCCCCAGCTCGATGAAGAGATCCTCGGCCGAGTTTACAATGCGCGCCAACGCACCGGGAGCCGAGGGGATGTAAGGATAGTCGGGCTTCCAATCAATCGGCAGCGGCGGGTTCTTCACGGGATCGAGATAGTCCACTTCAAGGTAGGATGTGCCCGTCACACCCTGTGACGTGAGCCGAGCACGGAGCCCGCTCTGAATCTCACGCGGCAGATCCTCGTTGACGATGTTCCTTGTGTTCACGCCCAGAGCTCCTGCGCTCATCTCGATCTCGAGCCGCACATAGGAACGCCGATCAAAGGGTGCCTTGTCCTGCTGATATCGGTTCCGGGTGAAATCAATCATGCGGATGTTGCCCACCGGCACGCCACGGAATTTCACCTTGGACCCGATGTCCACGCCCTGCACCGATTCGTCGAGATACGTCTCCATGATGATGCGCCTCTCGAATAGCTTGCCCGCGCCGAGCACCAGCACGCCAATCACGCCGATGACCACGGCGATGATGATAAACAGGCCCAGCTTGAAGTAATTGGCTTTGGCGCTCATGAGTTGAATCGACGTCGAAAGTTAAAAGGCACGGGACAACAGCGCACTCATTTTTTTGTCGAAGCGGCGTCGGCTTCGCGGTTGAAGAACTGCCTCACCCACGGATTGTCGCTGCGGTCCCGCAAGTCCTGCGGGCGTCCTGTTGCCACAATCTTCTTCACCCGCTTGTCGAGCATGATGACCCGGTCCGCGATGGCGTAGATGCTCGCCAGCTCGTGCGTCACCACGACGAAGGTGATCTTCAGACTGCGCGCCAGTTGAAGGATAGTCTGGTCCAGCTCCGCCGACGTGATTGGATCCAGCCCAGCCGACGGCTCATCGAGGAATAGAATCATCGGGTCAAGCGCCATGGCCCGAGCAATCGCCGCCCGCTTTTGCATGCCACCGCTCAGCTCCGACGGCATGTGGTTCTCAAAACCATCCAGCCCCACGAGCTTCAGCTTCATGCGCGCGATCAAGGTCATCGCTGCATCCGGCAGATCAGTGAACTCCTCCAGCGGCAACCTTACATTCTCGATCAAGGACAGCGATCCGAAGAGCGCGCCGCTCTGATACATCACGCCCATCTTCCGCAATATGCCCAGGCGCTTCTCACCATCCGCCGACGCAATGTCGTCGCCATCCAGCAGAACCTTTCCCGACGCCGGTGGATAGAGCCC
>CAMCCU010000245.1 GCA_945872975.1 Pedosphaera parvula Ellin514 | reverse complement strand
ATGCCAGAGCACCTGTTCCCCACCCCATTTTACTGACAGCTTTACAGACACTCGGGGGAACCTGATCAGGAACCCTCTGACCTCCAACTACTTGAAACTGGAGCCAGTTGCCGGGATTGAACCGGCGACCGACGGTTTACAAAACCGTTGCTCTACCGCTGAGCTAAACTGGCGTATTCCGGCGCAGAAGGGTATCGGAGGCGAACGCTTGTCGCTCAATGCCTCAATCATCCCACTGCAATCGCAACAGCGTTATTTCGGCGGGAGCGCGAATCGTTGGCAAGCCAATTGTCGCGGAATCTGGCGTTTCCGATTCTGACGGGCGAGCCACCAGCACTTGCCCACCACCGCACCAGTGCCTAACTTCACTCCACCTTTCGCCTCACATGAACACCCAGCGACCGCCCGGCAATCTTTTGTCCTTCAGAATCGTAATTCTCATTGTCGCGATCGTCAGCTCGATCAGCCTGTCGAAAACGGCGTCCGCCCAGTTCCCCGGTCAGAAGACCTACTGCAACCCCATCGACATCGATTACAAATACAACTTCGAACAACAGGCGCGCGGCATCTCGTTCCGGTCAGGCGCGGACCCGGTCATCGTCAATCACAAGGGCGAATACTTCCTCTTCGTCACCATCTCTGGCGGTTGGTGGCACTCGAAGGACTTGGTCAATTGGCGTTTCATCAAGCCCGACGTCTCGCCGCATCAATGGCCCAAGGAAGACATGTGCGCGCCCGCAGCGTTATCCGTCGGCGGACGCCTCTATCTGTTTCAATCCACCTTCGGCCAGCGGCCCATCTGGGTTTCGGACGCTCCGGAGACGGGCCGGCTCGAACACTTCAATCCCCTGCTCCCACAGGTGCCCGGCGCGCAAGGCCCGTGGGATCCAGACATCTTCCACGATCCCGAGACCAAGCGCTGGTTCATGTATTTCGGCTCGTCGAATTTGTATCCGCTCTACGGCATCGAGCTCGACCCGACGAACAAGCTCACCTACCTCGGGAACTCCGCTGAGCTCTTCAAGCTCCAGCCCGAGCGTCACGGCTGGGAACGCTTCGGCCCGAATCACGCCAGCCCCATCACGCCCTTCATGGAAGGCGCGTGGATGACCAAGCATCGCGGCAAATACTATCTCCAATACGGCGCGCCCGGCACGGAATACAACGTCTATGCGAACGGCACCTACGTGGGCGACGGCCCGCTCGGCCCGTTCACCTACGCGCCGAATAATCCCGTCAGCTACAAGCCCGGCGGATTCGTCACCGGCGCGGGTCACGGGAATACGTTCCAAGACAATCACGGCAACTATTGGAACACCGGCACGCCCTGGCTCGCGGTGAACTTCGACTTCGAGCGCCGCATCGCGATGTTCCCGACCGCGTTCGATGACGAAGGATTGATGCACGCCACCACGCGCTTCGGCGATCTGCCTCACCATCTGCCCACCAAGAAATGGCAGCGTGCCGAGGAACTGTTCACCGGCTGGATGCTTCTCTCGTATCGCAAGCCCGTCACGTCGTCGTCCTACCGCGACGTCTTCGCGGCCGCGAATGTCACCGACGAAAACATCCGCAGCTACTGGGTCGCCGGTTCGAACAAACCCGGCGAATGGCTCACCGTCGATCTAGGCCGCGCGTGCGAGGTCCGCGCCGTGCAGGTGAACTTCACCGACTACAAGTCCGGCATCTACTCGAACTGGGCGAACGTCTATACGCAGTTCAAGCTCCACGCCTCCACCGACGGCGCGACGTGGACCACCATCGCCGACCTCACCAATGAAAAGCGCGACCGCCCCAACGCCTATCTCGAACTGAAGCGACCCGTCACCGCGCGCTACATCAAATACGAGCACGTCTATGTCGCCGCGCCGAATCTCGCCATCAGCGACCTCCGCGTCTTCGGCCACGGCAATGGCGAAGTCCCGCGCACGCCGGCCAACTTGCAAGTCCGCCGCGACGGCAATGATCCACGCAACGCGTTCATCAGTTGGGAAGACGTGCCCGGCGCGGTGGGCTACAATATCCTCTGGGGCCTGACCACCGAGCAGGGCGACAAGCTCTACCAATGTTACCAGATCTTCGCCGACCAGCGTCCCACGCTCGAACTCCGCGCCCTGAACATGGACCAGCCCTACAGCTTCGCCATCGAAGCCTTCAACGAAAGCGGCGTGTCCAAGGCGAGCAAGGTGGTGCGGGCTGGACTCCGGTAAGGTAGTGGTTTTCGCGCTGCGAAAACCCGCACCGCGCATAGCGGTGCGCAAGAGGCCACGAAGCTTCCAAGCGGCTCGAAAACTCAAGCGTTCCGTTCCGCCCGCTGCTACGCGGGCGGTGCTGCCGCAGCGCGGCAGCACCAACCTTGCGCGACCAGCCCTCACCAGCAAAAAGAGCCGGGACGTTAAACCCCGGCTCTTGCAGGTGCTGAGGACATTCTCGTCGGCACCGACCGACTGATTAGGCGGAGGCCAGTTGTGTCCCATTCCTGCGTTCGGCATCTGCCTCCTAGCGATGTCCTCTCCGCTGAACGAACTATCCGAACGCACCTCCTTGCATAGCGTATCTCGTGCCGAGGGTTCCGGATCTGTCCTGTGATGAGACAAAGTGTCCATACCGTTGGACAGTCGGATGCCACTTTTTGGCGAAACGACGGCGCGAGTGTCTTAACGTGTCCCGCAGCGGGACGCTCCGACGGTTCCATCGCGCTTTCGGACGCCAACGGCGGAAAGTCTTGGGCCACGAATTGCCGTTCCGGGGCCACGTTAAAGCGAACCTGTCCCAAGGTTGGAAAACCGCCCGAGGCGGATGCCCGAATGTATTGGAGAGTCGTCCGGATCTGGGACACGGCAGGACACCAGTGCGGCGGCGACGAGCGACGTTGGCCGGGTAACCAACCACCGGTATCGCTCGCACCGCCGAGGGAGCCAGGTCAACCGATGAAGATGCCTCAACACTACCCGACAAAACGCAGGAAAAAGGTAGCGGTTTTCGCGCTGCGAAAACCCGCGCCGCGCAGAGCGGTGCGCAAGAGGTCACGGAGTTTCCGCCCCGCTCGAAAACTCAAGCGTTTCGTTCCGCCCGCTGATACGCGGGCGGGGCCGCCGCAGCGCGGCAGCCACTACCTAGGGTCAGCGATGGTCGCGAGGTGAAAGAATTGAGGCCGCAAAAAGGTAGCGGTTTTCGCGCTGCGAAAACCCGCGCCGCGCAGAGCGGTGCGCAAGAGGTCACGAAGTTTCCAGGCCGCTCGAAAACTCAAGCGTTTCGTTCCGCCCGCTGATGCGCGGGCGGGGCTGCCGCAGCGCGGCAACCGCTACCTGGGGTCAGCGATGCTCACGAAGTGAAATAATTGAGGCCGCAAAAAGGTAGTGGTTTTCGCGCTGCGAAAACCCGCGCCGCGCAGAGCGGTGCGCAAGAGGTCACGAAGCTTCCAAACCGCTCGAAAACTCAAGCGTTTCGTTCCGCCCGCTGATACGCGTGCGGGGCTGCCGCAGCGCGGCAGTCACTACCTGGACAATGCGATCAGCCAACAGTTACCACTGCCACTGGAATCCAGCTACCGTTTCCAAAATGGATATCCCGAAGAGAAGACACCTTCCTCACGAAGTGCCTTTGTGGATTGATCCGCAGAGGGAGATCTATTTCATCACGATCAACTGTGAGGAACGGACACGAACCCAGTTGGCTTTGCCGGAAGTCGCTTCAGCCATCTTCGAGACGGTAAGCCATCGGCAAGCGGGACATCTTTGGTGGCCTCATCTTTTTCTCCTGATGCCGGATCATATTCACGCCTTGCTCTCCTTTCCACCATCCGGCAAACCGCTCAAACAGATCGTGACAACTTGGAAGGAGTGGACTGCGAAACGGATCGGTATCCACTGGCAACTGGATTTCTTCGAGCACCGGCTGCGACGCGAGGAAAGCAGGCAACAGAAGGCAGACTATATTCTCCAGAATCCGGTGCGCAGAAAGCTTGTGAACCGCCAGGAAGACTGGCCATTCGTTTACTTTGCGAATGGGCAGCGGCCGGAATTTGTGGATTGAAGCAAAACTGCGAAAGGCGCGCAGGAAGGTAATGGTTTTCGCGCTGCGAAAACCCGCGCCTAGTAGAGCGGTGCGCAAAAGGTCACGAAGCTTCCAAACCGCTCGAAAACTTAAGCGTTTCGTTCCGCCCGCTGATACGCGGGCGGGGCTGCCGCAGCGCGGCAGCCGCTACCTCGAGCTTGCTCCTCCGTAATTTCCCGTCCTCACTCCTCCTCGTTACGGCACGCGACTGGCTATGCGTGATCCCGGTTAGAAGAAACGCAGCCAACATTAAACCAAAAGAGAAACGAGACTCATGATCAGCATCGAATTCACGCGCGCCCGCGCCCAAGCCACGCGCGATACCCAGGCCAGCCTCGGACTTGCACCCACCACTTGGGTGTGGAGCCAGAAGACCGTCATCCAGTGGGACGGGGAGATCGCGACGCTGGACCAATGCCTCGCCGACGAGAGCGCCAGGCGCACGCAGTGGCGCAATGCCGCGGAATCGTGGCAGGCGAGCCTCGACGGCATCCGGGCGTTGACGCGCCAGGTGGTGAGCATCGGTCGCGTCCATTTCCGCAATGACGCGGTGAAGCTGTTGTTATGGGAGAGTGTCAGCACGGATGCAGAGAGCCGGGCGGGAATCTATGAGCAGGGCCTGGCCGCACGGGATGTGTGGCAGGAAACGGACCCGGCATGGAATGTATCCACGGAGATCTCGGTCGGCACGTTGAGCTCGGCGCTCACGGATGCCCTGGCCAAACAGGCGGCGCACAGCGCGAAATTCACGGCGTGGCGTCGGGCCTCGGCCACGCTCACGAACAAGGCGCAGCAGGTGGATGTGGATTGCATCGCCTGGTACGCGGAAGCCACACGTCGTTTCCTGGAAGCCACGCCCGATGGAGATTTCATCCGGTCCTCGGTGCCCAGGACGACGCGCACGGATGCGCCGGTGGGTCAGGCGGTGCTTTCCAACCTGGTGGTGAACGCAGGCACGATCCATTTCGATGTCACCGCACCGGGCGCGACGCGTTACACGTATTTGCAGCAGTCACCGGGATCGCCGGCGTTCGTGGTGGTGCTGGCGGATTCGCCAGAGGCAGGCCTCACGCTGACAGCACAGCCGAACGGGCTGCATCGCTTCAAAGTGATCGGCAGCAATTCCGGCGGCAGCGGTGCGGAGAGCGCGGTGGCCGAGTTATCAGTGAGCATCGCGGCGGCGGCATGACGAGTTTCAGGAGCATTTAGACCGGGCACCACCACCTCTGCCCGGTTTTCACCGCAACCAGCCCCTTCTGCGGAGGGGGCTGTTTCGTTTTCACAACCCGCGAGCTTCTGCTGCGCTACGCTGCGCCTCACGCCTGCCGCGCTGAAATTGACTTTGGGAATGCGCTGGGGGAGACTGCCACTCATGGAGCGTGGGCTGATGCCTGCGAATCCGAGGACAATCGCGAAATCACCGGAAGCAAGAATCAGAAGTATCGAAGCCAAGGATCCCCGATCCTTTCCAATCAAGGACACCACCATGAAGAAACTGCTCATCACCCTCGGACTCATCGGCTGCACCCTCGCGAGCGCACTGGCGCAGGGGACGATTAACCCGCTCAACGGCCTTTTGACACGGGTTCAGATATGCATGGCTGCTGGCGAGTATCGCAATGCCACTGCGGCAGACGGACTACGTTTTGCGATCTACTTCGGACCAGCTGGAGGCGAGCCAACGACACAAGTTGGTGGCTTAGCGACGATCGGTTCAACCCCAGGCATCATCACCGGCTGGTCCACCATCCTTGCGCTACCGGGCACGGAGGCTGATGAAATCGTATCGCTGCGAATCGTGGGCTCAAGCGACTTGGGAATTCGCCTAGATACCGGCGTGCGTCAGGTAACACTCGCTCCCACCAGTGGGCCGGGAACTATTATCTGGCAAACCACCACTGGTACACACTCAGATCGCTTCCTCCCGTTGATAGCGGAATGCCCTGAACCTTCGACCCTCGCCCTCGGCGCCCTGGCCGGTGCGTTCCTTGTTGTCCGCGTCCGCAAATCAACCAAAGCCAACTGACTCATGAAGAAACTTCTCATCACTCTCGGACTCTTCGTTCTCACCCTCACCAGCGCGCTGGCGCAGGGGACGATTAACTTCGCCAACGGTTTCCTGGCGCGAATCACAGTCGCCGATAGCTCCGGCGGCACTGGCCGTAACCTTACTGCGGCAGATGGATTTCTGTTCAGCGCCTGGTTCGGTCCTGCTGGGACTACCGATCTCGTCCAGGCACCAGGTGAATTCGGAATCAGCGCGATCACTCCGGGAGTCATTGATGCCCCAAGCGTCTTCGCACTGCCCGGAACGGAAACCGGCGAGGTCGTCTCCCTCGAAATCCGCGCGCGCGATAGCGCTTTCGGCATTGTTTGCAGAACGGGGATTCGCCAAGTCACCCTCGGCCCAGCAGCAGGGCCAGGAACCTTCATCTGGAGTAACAATCCCAGTGCGAGTCGCTTCATGCCATTGATCATCGCTCAGTGTCCCGAGCCTTCCACGCTCGCACTGGGAGCACTGGGTGTGGTGTTGAGCCTGGTTGGCGCGCGCCGACGGATGGTGAAATAGTCTTCAGTCGCCAGTCGGCACCACGTAGATGAGCGTGCCGACCTCGGAGCGGGCATTGCCTTGGCTGGGGAGGAAGAGCGTGACGGCGTAGCACCACTTCCCAGCCGCATCTCGCAGGCGCGTGACGGTGGGATTCGCAAAGGAACGGGAGCCAGCGTGGGTTTGCACAGGAATGGGCCACGCCTGCGCGCCGGCATCATCAAGGAGGAAGACGCGCCATGAGGTCCAGTCATGCGGCGTGAGCTGCCCTTCCTGCACGAGATATTTTCTTCCACTGAACTCGACGTGATCGCGGTCCCCGATGTTCCCTCGCACGCCGTGGGCTTCGAGCGCCCGGTCGATGGAAGGCTCAATACGCGCCGTCCAGTTCGTGAATCCGAGCAACGTCCCTTGCGCAGCGCGATCCACCTTCATCTCGCGGTAGTAATGGATGCGCAGGTCGATGCGCGAGGTGGCGAGGTCGCCATTCAGCTCCACGCGCTCGAAGCTCGGCGTGCCTTCCGCCGTCGGCGCCAGCGTGCGCGGGAGATCGATCTCGCGGTCGAAGCGCGCGTGCAGAAGCGCATCCAAGTTCGCGTAGTGTCGCAGTCGGATGATGACGGCCTTGGGCACGTTGACCTCGTAGGCGAGAAGGAAGTCACCGCGCGGCCCGTGCCAGAGCGCGCCCTGGGAGGAACGCTGGTCAAGCACGGCCCGATGGCTCCAGTGCAGGAGGTTCGTGGAGCGGCCGAGGTGAAGCTGGAACTCGCGTTCGCGCAGCGTGTGATAGACGCCGAGATAATCGCCGGGCGCGAGCTAGATAATCTTCAGACAATCGAGCGTGCGACCGTCATCATCCGTGGCGCGATAACGATGCGCGGTGGCGTTGGTGACGTTCGCGAGAAGGGAGAGGAGGCGCACGGTGGTAAGGTCCAGCACAGGCGCGGCGTGAAGCGACCCTGGACAAAGCAGCGCGCAGCAAAGCAACAGAACCGCGATGCCACGCCGCCGGATCATTCCCACTCAATCGTTCCGGGCGGCTTGCTGGTGATGTCGAAGACGCAGCGGTTCACGCCCTTCACTTCATTGATGATGCGCGAGGCGAGGCGTTCGAGGAGGTCGTAGGGGAGCTTCACCCAGTCGGCGGTCATACCGTCCTGGGATTCCACGGCGCGTACGGCGATGGTGTATTCGTAGGTGCGTTCGTCGCCCATCACGCCGACGCTGCGGACGGGAAGGAGCACGGCGAAGCTCTGCCAGATCTTGTAATACCAGCCGCTGGATTTCATCTCCTCGACGACGATGGCGTCGGCATTGCGCAGGATGGTGCAGCGCGCCGGCGTGACTTCGCCGAGGATGCGCACGGCGAGGCCGGGTCCAGGAAACGGCTGGCGATAGACGATTTCCTTGGGCAAGCCGAGCTCAAGACCGAGCTGGCGCACTTCGTCT
>CAMCCU010000244.1 GCA_945872975.1 Pedosphaera parvula Ellin514 | reverse complement strand
GAAGCCGACTTGAAGGCTTCGACGCACTCCGGTTTCACCTGAACGTGGACGTGAACAATGAGCATGGGGTGGTTACTTTCCTGGGCCGTGGTTAAGGACTCTCCACATTTCCATAGAAGCGCCGTAGGTGGTTCCATTCGAGGCAATCAAAGTGTAAGCCTGAACAGCCTGCCGCACGCGCTGCGTCTCACCTTTCGCAAGCAGGTCGCCCATCAAGCGAATGGAGCTTCGGTGAGATGTGCTTTCGTAGCGAGGTAGAATCCTGGCGATAACGTGGCAAGCAAAGCCCGTCAGAGCCATGCACAGCAGACCCGAAACTACACGGGAGTTTGTTCCAAGTTTGGCTTCAGCGTAGAGCCAAACGAAGAACGCTAGAAAGGAGAGAAGAAGAATGATTGCCATGGTAATTTATTAAATTCGCCGCCGCTGACGCCTTGGGCGATTCGATTCATCGGCTGCTCTTCCGCGATCTGAGCCGGCGGCGCCTGCCGTGTCTGACGTGGAGAATGTGAACGGCATCTTGCACGACGGTGAAGAGGACGCGGTAAGTTCCCACGCGCTTGCCGTAAATGAGCTGCCGAATCTCGGCATCGAACACGCGGCTTTCCTCCGCCAATGGACAGCGCTGCGGAAGATTTTCCAAAGTCTGGATGGCTGCCTCCAATCCGTTGAACCATTTCATCGCGCTGCCAGGAGCGTGTTCGGCAATCCACTGATACGCCTCGTCGATGTCCCGTGCGGCGGGGCGCTGGATGATGACGCGATATTTCACGCGCCCGTGGGAATCTTGTGCTTGCGGCGGAGGCGTTGGAACACGGCTTTGGCCGGCTGCCCTTCGCCGCGCGCCAAGCTGTCCAGGCCGAGCTTGATGCCTGCGATGGCTTCGGCTTCCTCCACCGTATCCAGCAGACGCCGATAGGAACGGGCGTCTTGAACGACCACGGCGGGTTTGCCTTTCACAGTCAACACTTCGGGCTGACCGGTCTTGCTCAGGCGGCGAAGATGGCTCTTGGCGTTCTGTTGGAAGTCAGCCAGGGAGTGAGTTTCATTCAGCATGACCATGAACTGAGGGTAAGAGTCGTGGGTGGAATCGTCAACGCTGGCAGCCCTTCACCTCACACTCGCCGTCCGCTTCGTCTCGCCGATGCACCAGAGATGTTTGTGGGTGCGGAGGAACAGCTCGCCGTCGCTCACGGCCACGGAGGCGTTGCACATCTCGTTGCCCACGGCGTTGGTGCTCACGACTTCGAACTTCGGGCTGGCCTTGAGCACGGTGCAATCGCCGGACTGGTTCAGGATGTAGATCAGATCGCCCGCCAGCACCATCGAGGACCACGATTCGGACTTCGGCCCCTTGGCTGGCAATCGTTCGGACCAGAGCATCGTCCCGGTCTTGATCTCTAGGCACTCGACGAAGCCTTCCATGTTCGCGAGGTAGAGGTGGCCGTCGCGCGAAACCGCCGAGCCGCAACGGTTCTTCTTCGCCCGTTCCTCGCGCCAGACGCGGGCGGTCTTCGTCACGTCGCCCGAGCCGCCGGGCTTCACCGCGATGGAGCTGCCGGAGAATCCGCCCATGCCGACGACGATGCCGTCCGCATAGACAGGAGAGCTGTAAACGAGTTCGTTCAAGCCGTCGCAGCGCCAGAGTTCCTTGCCGGTGGCGGGATCGTAGGCGCACATGAGCTGCGGGAAGGTCATGATCAATTCGTCGCGTCCGCCGGCCTTGATGAGCAACGGCGAGCCGAATGTGCCGACGCGTCCGCCAACTTCCTTGCCGCGAAAACCGTCGGTGCGCGGGCGGGTTTCGATCGCGGGCTGCTCGGTCTTCCATTTGACCTCGCCGGTCTTCTTGTCGAGCGCGATGAGGTATCCGGGATTGGCGGGGCCGTGGTAGAGAATGCAGAGATTGCCGTGGAGCACGGGGGAGGAGCCGTAGCCCCATTCGTGCATCTGCTTGCCGAGATCGCGCCGCCAAAGTTCCCTGCCCTTGAGGTCGTAGCAGACGACGCCGGCGGAGCCGAACCACGCGATGACGCGCTCGCCATCCGTGACGGGCGAGCCGGAGCAGAAGGGATTTGTATCGTGCGTTTTCTCCTTCTCGTCCCATTTCACGGACTGTTGCCAGAGGAGCTTGCCGTCGCGCCTGGAGAAGCACAGGAGCCCGCGCGAGTTGTCCTTCTCGATCGCCTGCGTGACGAAGATTTTGTCGCCCCAAACGATGGGAGTGGAGTTCCCGCGATCGGGCAGAGGGATCTTCCAGCGGACATTTTCAGTATCGCTCCAGCGGGTGGGGAGGTTGCGTTCCGAGGTGACGCCCTGGCCGTCCGCGCCGCGCCACGCGGGCCAGTTGGCGGCGTGGAGCGAGCAGGCGAAGAGGGAGAAGGAGGCGACGAGAACACACAGTGAGTTTTGAGAGGTGCGAGGTTTCATGGGGCGACCCTAATGAATCATGGCGCGGCAGACAAGTGGCGAGACGGGGATGGCCTCGTGCCTTGTTTCCGTTTGTTTTCAAACGGAAAACATGCCAGCCTTCAGCATCTCGAAACTCGACTGCATCAGCGATGAGTTGTTGTCGAGGCTTCATCGGGCTGAAGGAGTCGGCCGCGGGTTTGTAACGTATTTTTTGAAACTGTTGGCCTCCATCTATGACCGGACTTGGTTTGGCGCTCTTCTCGCCATTCTGATGCTGACGTCCATCCCGGTTGCCGCACAGTTCACCCCCGCTGATGTCGCGCGTTCGGACTTTTGGGTTCCAGATGGTGTCGTGCATGCGATCCTTGAGACCAACGGTGTGATTTATCTGGGCGGAGAATTCACCTCACTTTCACCGAACGCGCCCGCCACCGCCTTGTTGAATGCGGTGAACGGCCGTTCCGATGTCAGCTTCCCTGCGGTCCATGGCACTATTTACTCCGCCATTCCGGACGGGACCGGCGGCTGGTATGTCGGCGGACGATTCAATCAGATCGGCAATGAAGCGCGGACGAATCTGGCTCATCTCCTGGCCGACAACTCCTTGGACGCCGCGTGGGCGCCCCAGGCAAATGATGTCGTCCAGGCGCTCAAGCAGGTTGGAGGCGTTGTCTATGTAGGCGGCGAATTCTCCACCATCGCGGGGCAGCCGCGGCGAAATCTCGCGGCGCTCGACGCGATGTCCGGCGCGGTTCTTCCATGGAATCCCGATGTCTGCTGCGATCTTTCGCCCGACCTGCGCAGCCGCGTGCTGACGCTGGAGAGCTCGGGGGACCGGCTTTACGTCGGCGGATTCTTCAGCCAGATCGACGGGCGATCGCGCAACCTCGTGGCCGCCTTGGACATCACGACGGGAGCCTGGTTGACGTGGCCGGATGCGGGTTTTGAGCCGGGCAGTTTTGTCTCCAGCCTGCGCCTCTTTGAAAACACGCTCTTCGTCGGAGGACATTTTTTCACCATGGGCGGAGCGGAGCGGCACAATGTGGCGGCAGTGGATTCCGAGACAGGCCTGGCGAGCGCATGGAATCCCGGCACCGACGGGGATGTCCATGATCTCGCGGTTCGTGGGCGCAGCGTTTACTTGGCCGGCCGCTTCTTCACCGTTGCCGGTCAGCCGCGCTTCAATCTCGCCTCGGTTGATTTCGATTCCGGCGAGGCGACCGATTGGAGCCCTGATCCCGACAATGCCGTGCGCCGGTTATCCATCTCGGGAAGCATCATTTACGTGGGCGGCGATTTCTCGTTTATCGCCGGTCAAACCCGGCCCGGCCTGGCGGCGCTCCACGCTGAATTGGAGACCGTCGCGGACTGGGTCCCGGCCGTGGTGGGCCGACAGGTGCGCACGCTCGCGCTCAATGGCGATCGCATGCTCGCCAGCAGCGAACTGCGTCGGGATTCGAAACAACGTCGCCGCCTCGCTGCCCTGGATCAGCAGACAGGCCGGGTTCTCGATTGGAATCCCGGCGCGGACAACGCCGTGTTCACTCTCGCCTACGCGAACAACACCCTCTTCATCGGAGGCGACTTTCTCTCAATTGGCGACTTGCCACGCGCGCGTGTGGCAGCGGTCGATGCGACCACCGGCGAACCGCTCCCTTGGAATTCCAACACGACCGGACCCAATGGCCGTGTCTCGGCGCTGGCTGTCGCCAATGGGCGAGTCCACATCGCGGGAGGCTTCAGCTCCGTCAATGGCACGTTCTCCCCCGGCCTCGCGGCCTTCGACCAAGCGTCTGGCACGTCAGTGAATTGGCGACCCCGTCCCAATCGCGCCGTCCTCGCCCTGGAAGCTTCGGACAACACGCTCTATGCCGCCGGCGGCTTCACCAGCGTGGCCGGGCAATCGCGTCGCGCCTTCGCGGAGGTCAATGCCTCGACGCCGACCGCCACAAGCTGGAATCCCGACGTGCGCGGCTCGGGCGCGTCGGGCAACATCATCACCCGCCACGGCGCCACCGTGTATCTCGGCGGCAGCTTCACGAACATCGCCGGTCAGCCGCGCCGGCATCTCGTGGCACTGAATGCCAGCAATGCCGCGCTCACCTCCTGGCAACCGATATTCGGCGCAGCGGGCGATTTGGTGGAGGATGTCGCGGCGACCGACGAGGCCATCTATGTCGCGGGCACCTTCTCGAACATTGGCGGCAAACCACGTTCATCCCTCGCCGCGCTTGATCCGCAAACGGCTGCTGCCCTCGATTGGAATCCGTCCTTGGCGAATGACTCCGGACCAGCCGCCGCGCAAGTGGTGACCGTGGGATCGGGCGCCGTCTATGCGAGCGGCATTTTCACTTCGCTGGGCGGCAAGCCGCATCGTTACTTCGCGGCGTTCGTCTCAGCGGGCGCGCCGGTCATCACCCAGCTCCCCGTCGGGCTCACGTTGCGAAAAGGCCAGAACAGCTCTCTCGTCGCCACGGTCACCGGCCAACCGCCGCTCTCGATGCAATGGCAGCTCAACGGAACCAATCTGCCTGGCGCAGTGAGCGCCACGCTTCCCCTCAACAATGCGCAGGCGACTCAATCCGGCGACTACATCCTCACCGCATCCAACGCCATCGGAGTCAGCAGCAGCGCGCCAGTCTCCGTTCTCGTGACTGAGCCGCTCGGTGTCTCGCGTTCCCTGGGGAACATTTCTCCCTCACCGGGCACGAACATCATCTTCACCATCGGTGTGACCGGCAGCCCGCCACCCCGCTTTCAATGGAAGCTCAACGGCATTCCAATCCCCGGTGCCCAGGCATCGACTCTGGCGATCACCAATGTCACCACTTCCGACAGCGGTGTCATCAGCGTCACCAGCTTCAACGGCATCGATACGATCGAAAGCACGCGCGCGGCCTTCTCGGTGAATGGAGTCGCGGCGTTGAATATTGATCCCTTCGCCAGCCGCTTTCGCCTGACCAACAGCTCCGGCACAATCATTGGAAACAGCGGCTCGGCCACTCGCGAACCCGGCGAGCCGTTCCATGCCGGCAAGCCCGGCGGCCGGTCGCTCTGGTACTCGTGGGTGGCTCCTGCGAATGGCATCGCCACCATCTCCACCCGTGGCTCCGCCTTCGACACGCTGCTCGCCGTTTACACCAACCTCACCGTCTCCGACACGAACCTCGTCGCTTCCGACGATGATCAAGGCGGATTCCTCACCAGCGCCGTCGCGTTCAACGTCGAGGCGGGCCGGGAATACCAAATCGCCGTCGATGGCTACGCGGGAGCCAGCGGGCGTGTCGTGCTGGGCTGGAACTTCGAGCCGGGGACGGATGTGCTGCCGCGCATTGTCCGCCAGCCTTCGAGCTTGTCCGTCACGGAAGGCGCGCCGGCTGAGCTCAGCGTTATCGCAACCGGACCGGACCTCGCCTATCAGTGGTATCGCAATGGCCGCGTGGTGCCGGACGCCACCGAAGCCGTCCTCGTCGTGAACGAGACGCGGGCGCATCAGGCTGGTTCCTACACCGTCGTCGTGCGCAGCGGCGGGCATAGTGTCGAAAGCGTTCCGGCCTCGCTCGAACTCGGCGACTCTCCGTTCGTGATTTCGCAGGAGAAGTTCCAGGATCTCTTCGACAGCAACGCCACCACGCGGGTTCTCCTGAACATGGGAACCGTCGGCCACCAGCTCCTCGACAACACCGGCTCCACCACGCAATCGCTCGAGCCCAACCACGGTAACTTCACCGGTGGCGCCTCGCGCTGGATTCGCTTCCGTGCGACGGCCAATGTCCTGGTCCAATTCGACACCATCGGCAGCGAGATCGATACGACCCTCGGCATCTACGCCGGCACGAACCTCAACGTCCTCACGCTGATCGCCCGCGACAATAACGGAGCGCCCGACATGGCGCGAAGCCTCATCCGACTCACCGCGAATTCCACGCTAGACTATCAAGTCGCCGTGGATGGCGTGAACGGTGCGCAGGGCAGGATTCAGCTCAACTGGCAGCTCGGCGTGCCGCCAGTCTCCGTCGCCGGTTCATCGAGCCAGAGGGTCGGCATCGGCAGCTCCCCGACGTTGATCGCGAGTCCGGCCGGTGCTTCGCCCACGCCGTCCTTTCAATGGCGGCTCGACGGTCTCACGCTGATCGGCGCGACCAACGCCAGCCTCACGCTCTCAAATTTCCAAGCGGCTCAGGCCGGTACCTATAGCGTCATCGTCAGCAATTTCGCCGGCGCAGTCACCAACACCATCGCGGTCCTCTCCGCCGCGCCACCGTTTCGCCTGAACTACAGCCTCGTCTCGACCGGCGGCGCGACACGCGTCCGCCTGACCGGACCGCTCACCAATCACCTTGCCATCGAAGCCACCACGAACCTCATCCAGTGGTCCGAGCTTCAGTTGCAGGAAAACGTGACCCCGCTGGATTTCACAGACCTTCAATCAGGCAATTCTCCCACGAGGTTCTATCGGGCGTTGCTCACGCCACCATCGGGCGTATTGCCGGGCTGGACGACGAACGGCGGCAAACGCTACTTCCGCCTGCATGGCGCGATTCGCCAGCAACTGATCATCGAACGATCTGCCAGCTTCGCAACCTGGCTGCCGCTCCTGACCAACGACGTGTTCCTCAATCTCGATTTCACCGACACCAGCTCGACGAACTTCCCCCGGCGCTTCTATCGCGTCCGCCCGTTGCCGTAGCCACGGGATACACGCCCGGTTTGCCATGAAGACGGCTTCTGCTAGCCTTCGCGCACTATGGCATTTGAATCCTTCGGTGACTTCGTGCGGGCGCTGGACAAAGCGGGAGAGCTCAAACGTATCACCCAGCCCGTCGCCACCGAACTCGAGATCACCGAGATCGCCGACCGCGAGATGAAGCAGCCCGGTGGCGGCAAGGCGCTGCTCTTCGAGAAGCCCACCGTCAACGGCGTGGTCTCGCCCTTCCCTGTCGCCATCAACACCCTTGGCTCGCACAAACGCATGGCCATGAGCATGGGCGCGGAAACCGTGGACGACGTCGCGAACGAACTCGGCGCGTTGATGAAGGCCAAGCCGCCGACCTCGATGCGCGAGGCGATGAAGCTTCTCTCGCTGGCCATCGATCTGCGCCACGCGAAGCCGAAGACGGTGAAGAGCGGCCCGTGCAAGGAAGTCGTTCACTTGGTTGAAGGTTCCAAGTTGAAAGTTGAAAGTTGGCCGCAGGCTCCGAACGTCGCCGAACCTTCAACCTTCAACCTTCAACCTCCGACCCTCCTCAACCTCCCCATCCTGAAATGCTGGCCGCTCGACGGGGGGCGCTTCATCACGCTGCCCTGCGTCGTGACGCGCGACCCCGACACCGGAGAGCGCAACGTCGGCATGTATCGCATTCAGATCTACGACGACAAAACCACCGGCATGCACTGGCAGTTGCAGAAGGTCGCGGCGCGACACGGACGTCGTTACTACGAGAAGGGCGAGCGCATGCCCGTCGCCATCTTCCTCGGCGGCGATCCGATGTTCCCGTTCGCCGCCACCGCGCCCATGCCGGATGGTCTGGATGAATTTCTCCTTGCCGGCTACCTGCGGAAGAAGTCGGTGGAGTTGGTGAAATGCGAGACGAACGACCTGGAAGTTCCGGCGAATTCCGACTTCGTCATCGAAGGCTACATCGA
>CAMCCU010000243.1 GCA_945872975.1 Pedosphaera parvula Ellin514 | reverse complement strand
CAGCGTCTCGTTCGGTGCGAAGCCGCAGCTTGAGCACCCGCCGATGTGATACTTGCGGAAGAGCGCCCGGCGCGCGCCTGGATAGGCGGCGAGGACTTGTTCCATGGAAGTGCTGGAAGACAGGGACATAAAGTGCGGGTCAGTTGGCGAACAGCTTGTTCACCTTTTTCAAAATCTCGATGAAGCGATCCACTTCATTCTTCGTGTTGTAGAAGTAAAAGCTCGCCCGCAGCGTCGCCGGCACGCCGAGCTTGGCCATGAGCGGCTGGTTGCAGTGGTGGCCGGCGCGGAGCGCGACGCCCCGCTGGTCCACCATCGTGGCGACGTCGAGCGCGTGTGCGTTCGGCAGGACGAAGCTCACGAGTCCGGCGCGGCCAGCCTTCGGACCGAAGATGCGGATGCCCGGAAATTCGCGGAGACGTTCGGCACAGTATTCGGCGAGTTCCTGATCGTGGGCGAAGATGGCGTCGCGACCGATGGCGTCGAGGTAATCGAGCGCGGCATGGAGGCCAGCCGCGCCTTCGATGTGAGGTGTGCCGGCTTCGAAGCGGTGCGGGGGAACGTTGTAGGTGGTCTTGAAGTATTCGACCTTGGAGATCATTTCGCCGCCGCCTTGATACGGGGAAAGATTCTCCAGCATCTCGCGCCGTCCGTAGAGCACGCCGATGCCGGTGGGGCCGCAGATCTTGTGGCTGCTGAAGGCGAGGAAGTCACAGTCGATGGCTTGAACGTCGAGCGGCAGATGGCCTGCGCTTTGCGCGGCGTCGATGACGGTGACGATCCCGAGCTTGCGCGCACGGGCGCAGATGTCCGCGATGGGGTTGACCACGGCCATCGAGTTGGAAATGTGGGTCACGGAGAGGAGCTTGACGCCGCGCGCGAGCTGTTCGTCGAGACGGCTGAGATCAAGCGTGCCTTCATCGCCGGTCACCGGGATGTAGTCGAGCTTCGCGCCGGTGCGCTGCGCGACCATCTGCCACGGGACGAGATTGCTGTGATGCTCGAGTTCGGTGAGCAGGATGGTGTCGCCGGGCTTGAGGTGGTCGAGCGCCCATGTCGCGGCGACAAGATTGATGCTCTCGGTGGTGCCGCGAGTGAAGATGATCTCCTGGGCGGCGCGGGCGTTGATGAACTTCGCAACGCGTTCGCGAGCACTTTCGTAAACGCCGGTGGCGCGGTTGCTCAGCTCGTGAATGCCGCGATGGACGTTGGCGTTGTCGTGTTCGTAGTAGCGCTGGATGGCCTGGAGAACCTGACGCGGTTTCTGCGCGGTGGCGCCGTTGTCGAAGTAGATGAGCGGATGCCCGTTGATCTCCTGATTCAAGATCGGGAAATCTTCGCGCAGCTTCTGCCAGTCGATTGTTGTTCTCACGGACGAGCCCATGTGCTGGAAGACTAGTGGGTTTTAGGCGGAGGCGAAAGTAAGAACCTGAGAGCAATTCGAAGTGCGCTCGATCAGGCCACCAACCAGTAGCAGCCCACCGCTAGAGCCACGACGGAGCTGGTGGTCATCACGACGCGATAGGCATTGGCTCCGGTGGACGCGAGGCCCTGGGTCATCCAGCCCATCGCCGTCGAAAAGATCGCCATCGCCATGATGCTGCCCAATCCGTAGGCGATGAGATACCCAGCCGCTTGCGCGGTGCTGGGAAACGCCATGGCGGGAAGGACGCCGAGAAAGTGCGAGCTGCCCGCCAGTCCGTGCAGGGTGCCCACCGCGAACGCCGTGTGCGAATGCGTGTGGACCTTGCTGGTCGCGGCTTGGTGCGAATGAGCGGTCTCGTGTCCGTGCACGTGGATGTGCGCGTGAGGCTGGCCGCCGTGGGAATGTTCGTGGACGTGGACGTGGCTGGTCAGGGCGTTGCGCAGGCCCCAAATACCGATGCCGAGCAGGACGACGCCGACGAGCCGTTCGGCCCAGGACGAAAGCAAGTCGAGCGGAAGCAATCCTCGAAGCGTCAGCGAAAGGACGCCGACGATCAGGACTCCGGCGGAGTGGCCGAGGCCCCAGCGCATCCCAGTGAGCCAGGCGCGGCGACGGGGATTCAACGACAGCGGCGCGACCGCAGCGAGATGGTCTGGCCCCGAGAGGACATGGATAACCCCTGCGGAAAAGGCGCCGGCGATGACGGAGATCACAATGTGTTTGGTTCCACTGTCAGGCGGGATTCCCTCAGATCGCTCGTTCGAGTGCAGGATGGAACCCCCGGTGCAGCGGCGCGGAAGATAGAAACAGCCGGCTCGGAAGTAAAGTCGCGGCTAAAACAGTTGTGGCACGCCCTCTTCGAGAATCCGCAGGCGATCCTCGACACCATGCTGCTTCGCCAGCTCCTGCAGCCAGCGCGGCGGTTCATCCATCGGCTCGAAGGAAAGCTTGAAGCTGCCGTAGTGCATCGGCACGAACCATTTTGCGCCGACGTCGAGAAAGACCTTCAGCGCCTCATCTGGTCCCATGTGAACGTGCCGGAACGTGTCCGGGAAGTAGGCGCCGATGGGCAGGAGGGCGATCTCCGGTTTCAATCGCTCACCGATTTCCTTGAAGCCGTCGTAGTACGCACTGTCGCCCGCGTGGTAAATGGTCCGGCCTTGATGATTCAACACGAAGCCGCCGTAGCCACGGTGTTCATCTCGCAGCGTTCGCGCGCCCCAGTGCTTGCTCGGTGTCAGCGTCACGGTCCAGTCGTCGTGGCTGAAGCTCTCCCACTTCTGCAACTCGATGATGCGACCGAAGCCGAGATCCTTCGCGAGTTCGCCGACGCCCCATGGCATCACGGCCACTTTTGGTGAGGGAAGTTTTCGCAACGAGGGTTTGTGAAAGTGATCGAAGTGCGCGTGCGTGAGCAGGACGAGATCGATGGGCGGCAGATCGCGGATGCGTAGCCCTGCTCGCTTCACGCGCTTGAGCAGGAAGAGCCAGTTCGCGAAGTTGGGATCGACGAGCACGTTCAGATCGCTGAACTGAATCAGGAACGAAGCGTGCCCGATCCAGGTGATGGCGACGTGCCCGTGCGTGAGCTTCGGGAAGACCGGGCGCTTATGAACACCGGTGCGTTTGGTGAGCAGTGCCTTCCACACCATCTCATAGAAGAACGTCCTCGGGTTGAAGTGGTTAGCCGGCGTGAGTTCCTTGAAGGAACGAGGCAGGCGACGCTTCGGACGTGGCGACTCCGGGGAGTCATTCGGCTCTTTGGCCATA
The DNA here is from genome assembly GCA_945872975.1 of Pedosphaera parvula Ellin514. GTDB lineage: Bacteria > Verrucomicrobiota > Verrucomicrobiia > Limisphaerales > JADJPG01 > JADJPG01. The sequence continues at coordinate 4,887 of CAMCCU010000243.1, read as the reverse complement.
CCTAAAGACTTGTTAATACCATGGATAAGTGCCCGCTGAATAAACCGGATCGGCGGCCGGTCCAACGCAGCGACAGTCGAAGTGAAAGACAAAAATATGAAAAACTCGATAGCAATCTTAAGCCTAACGGCTCTTGCTGCTGCCAGTGTTCAAACCGTCTCCGCCGGAAATCGTGAATGGGCCACGGTCGGCAAAGTCCTCACCGGCGTTGCCGCCGTTCATGTCATCAGTCACGCCCTTCAGCCCGCTCCAGTTTACGTTTCAGCTCCCCCTCAAGTCGTCTATGTGCCGGCTCCCGCGCCGGTCGTTGTCGCTCATCCTGTTCCTGTTTACTACTACCCTCAGCCCGCGCCCGTCGTTGTTTATGCGCAGCCAGTCTATGTTCCGCACCCAGTAGTTGTTGCGCCGTACTTCCGTCCGCCGCCGTTCGTCAATGTCAGCTTCGGCTTCGGCCATCATCATCATCGTCGGCACTGCCGCTGATTGATTCCTGGATTTCTTGTCAGGCAAACCCGCTGGCTTTGATGGCCAGCGGGTTTTTTGTGAAGAATCACGCTGCCTGGTAACTCCGCCTTGAAACGTTGCCGCACCTGCCGCCTCAACGCAGGTGTTCCTCGAGTAACCGATAAGCCTTCTCCCGCATCTCCCCGGGGAACAAGTGTCCGCTGTCGGGATGTTCCACGCGCAGATTCTGTGGCGCGCCGAACAGTTCGTAAACGGGGCGGGCGGCCTGCGCGATCGTATCCACGCTGCGCCATTTGAAATTCGTATCGCCCAGCGGCGCGTTGATGAAGCAGGCGCGGGGAGCGAGCGCGCCGATCAGTTCCTGGAAATCAAACGGGATGGATTCCAGTCGCCCAGCGTAATCCAGCAGCTTCGGCATGTAGCGCTGCTGACACCAGCCGCGCTCGGCCTTCCAGACTTTTGGATCGCCGCCGGCGTAATCGAGGAATGAATCCAGGCCGCAGCTAGATACGACGACTTTGATTCGCTCGTCGAACGCGGCAGTAAAGACACCGTTGTGGCCGCCGAGCGAATGGCCGATGGTGCCGAACCCGTTCGTCTTCACGAACGGCAGTGTGGAGAGATAGTCGAGTCCGCGCAGGTTGTCCCAGATCGCCTTCATCGTGCCGCTCTGATAGCCGAGCGCTTTCACGTCCGGCCAGTAGTTGGCGAGCATGGTGTAAGGCGGCGCGAGGACGACGAAGCCGCGCTTCGCCAGCGCGACACCGTATTCGTCATTCGGACTTTCGCCGAGACCGACCACTACCTTCTGCCCTGCCTCGTGGGTTTGATGGAGGGCAAGCACGGCGGGGAACTTGCCGCTGCCGCTGAGCGCGCGCTTTGGAATGAGCAGGTAGGCCGGGACGCGCGAGCCGGGTTCGGAAGCGTAGCTGATGAGGCGACGGACGTAATCGCCGCAGTCCACTTCTTCCGTGATCTGCGGATCGAGAGGGCAACGTTTCTCCGAGCCGGGCAGGGGACCCATCACTCGTTGCATTCCCACAAGAATCGCGGCGCGACGCTTTGACCAGTCGGCGACGGACTTGATGGAGACGACCTCGCCGGATGCATTTCGATACGACAAGAGATTCGTACGAGAGAGGCGCGGGGAAAGTTCATCGTCGGCGCAAACGGAGGAAGCTGCTTGGAGCAGCAACAGTCCGCTGAGGATCGTGCGAAGGAATCGGGTGTTCATGGTTCCGATTGATGCACGACGCCCGCTGGCCTTCAAGACCAGCGGGCGCGTTGGAACCGTAAGATGCCGTCGTGAACAAAGATGGAAGCACTGGAGCACTTCCCTCTGTGCGGCTTGAAACTCAGACCACTGCCGGCGGCGCGAAGCCTTCGCGGTAAGTGCGGAACAAGATTTCCTTGTTCGCCTTGTCGTGATTGGTGAAACGGAAGTTCGCGGCATCCCAGCGAAGTTCCTGTCCTGGGAAGCGCGTCGCCTTCACCGCCAGCAACGCCGGCTCGGTGATGCGCCAGCCGACGGTGAGCGGCGTCCACAGATGCTTCTTCGCGCCGAGGCAGTTGTCCGCCCAGTCCTTCCAGTGATTGTGCGGCGTGGTTTCCGGCATCGGTTCATCATCCACTTCCTTGCCCTTGCGGAAAATCTGCGGCAAGCCGTCAGCCTGGAGCAGCAGCGTGCCTTCCTCGCACACCACCATGGTGTGGTTGGCACCGGGCTTGATCGGTGGCAGGCCGAGCGCGGCGAAGGACGGCACCAAGGCGTCGTCGTTGTACTGCACGACGAATTTATCCCGGGCGAACTTCCCGCCACCGGGGTAGGTGATGGTGCTCTGATTGTGTGAGGTGTGGCCAGTGGTCGAGGGCTTGTGAGTGTGCGTGATGACCGCTTCAGGCGCAGGCATGTCATAGGCGAAGTAGAGCAGGTCGAGCAGGTGGCAGCCCCAGTCGGCGAGCTGGCCGCCGCCGGTCTCCCAAAACGCGCGCCAACGACGCGGTGCGAGATCTTCGCTGTAGGGAATCTCGGCGGTGAGCGGTCCGCGCCACAGATCCCAGTTCATGTATTCCGGCACCGGTTGCGCGGGTGTGTAGGGGCTCAAGGCATCGGCGAAGTAATGGCCGCGCGAGACGCCGCCCGTCCAGACATAGGCCGCGACGGGCCGGCCGAGCTGGTTCTTGCGCAGGATTTCCACAGCCATCATGCGGCCGCGGTTGCACGAGCGTTGATTGCCCATCTGCGTCACCGAGTCGGGCCGCGCTGCGAGGCCGTCGCGGACCATTTTGAGTTCGGCGAGCTGATGCACGAGCGGCTTCTGGGCGTAGATGTGTTTGTTGTGCTTCAACGCATTCATCATGGCCGGGGCATGGTGGAAGTCCGGGATGTCCACGATGACCGCGTCGAAATCGGCGACCTTGTTGGCGAACGCCTCGCGGTAATCGCTCATCGTCCAGGCGTTGGCGTGCTCCTTCTTGATCTTGTCGATCTCGCGGCGGTCCACGTCGCAGAAGCCGGCCCATTCGACCATGGGATGGCCTTTCAAGCCGCCGCGCTGAAGGCCGCCGATGCCGCCGACGCCGATCTGGAAGATGCGCAGCTTGCTGTTCTTGTTGACCTGGGCGCGCGCGGGCAGCGAGAGGGACGCGATGCCGGCGGTGACGATGGCGCCGGTCTTGAGAAAGCTCCGGCGCGTGACAGGAGAGTAGGAGGGTTGTATTGCGTTAGTATTCATAGTGAGTGGCTCGCCCGCATTCATACACGGACTACTGGCAGGCTCAAGCAAAGGATTGCACGCTGCGGCGGGTCGGGTTGCGTGAAACGTAAAACGTGAAGCCGCATCGGAACGGGCGCATCTATTCATCGTGGTTGACGAGAGTCTCCTGATCAAAAGGGAAATTGCGCTCTTCACTCACTGGTCAACCGAACTCCAATCTCGCCAGTCCGCGCGCTGGTTGGCAGCCTGTCGTCTGCACGATGGAACTGCGCGAGTTTGCCGAACAAGTCCTGTTTGCCACGACGCTGGAGGAAAAGCTCCGGTGTCCGGATGCGATCAGCGACGAACGTCCGGGCCCGGCGATCAGCGCGCCTCCCATGCCGGGCCGGCCGGCCGGATTGGAGTTCAAGGCGCAGAACGCCGCGAAGAGCGAGTTCCCCGGGCTCAACGCGCTGGAACAGGAACGCGAGCGCGGGCGGCTGCTTCACTTCTTCGCGAACCACGAACTGCTCGCCACCGAACTCATGGCGCTCGTGCTCCTGCGGTTTCCCGATGCGCCCGCCGCCTTCCGCCGTGGCGTGTTCCAAACGCTGAAGGACGAACAGGAACACACGCGGCTCTACATCGATCGGATGCGCGCGTGCGGCATCGGGTTTGGCGAACTGCCGGTTAGTGGCTACTTCTGGCGCGCGGTTTCCGGGATGGAGAATCCGATGGACTACGTCGCCGGACTGAGCCTCACCTTCGAGCAGGCGAACCTCGACTTCGCACGCCAGTTCGCGGCGGGCTTTGCACGGGTCGGCGATGCGAAGAGCTCTGCGCTGTTGGAGAAGATTTATCGCGACGAGATCGCGCACGTCGCCTACGGGCTGAAGTGGTTCCGGCGCTGGAAGAATCCGGACGAGAGCGACTGGGATGCGTTCTGCCGTCAGCTCAAGTTCCCCCTCTCGCCGCAGCGCGCGAAGGGACTTCTGCTCAACACCGAAGGCCGGCGCGCGGCAGGCTTTGATGCGCAGTTCATCGCGGAGCTGGATGTCTTCTCGCAGTCGAAAGGCCGAACGCCGAGCGTGTTCGTCTTCAATCCTTTTACGGAAGGCTACATCGCGCAGGGCAGGGCCTTCACGCCCGCGAAGCATCAGGCGCAGCTCGCCCGCGACCTCGCGAATCTTTCGCAGTTTCTCTGCCGACAGGATGACATCGTGCTCATCGAGCAACGACCGTCCGTGGAGTTTCTCTGCCGCATCAAGCAGGCGGGATTTCCGTTGCCGGAGTTTGTCGAGACACGAACTGAACCTCGCGCCGCCATCGCCAAACTCGCCGAACGAAAACTCGGACAGCTCCGACCGTGGGCTTGGGGACCCGATAGTGTGGAGCTGCTGACACCACTGGCGAGCAGTCTCAACGAGCCAGCACAGCGCTTCAACACCACGCTAGGCCAGGTCTACTCGAAGGCGTGGAGCGCAGTATTTCTAAGCCAGCTGCTCCGCGAGATGGAACCTGAGGCGTGGCTTTGCACTGAGAATGAAGTCGGCACCGCGGTCACCGAACTGACTCATGCGCTCGAAGTCATTGCGGCGATTCGTGCGCGCGGCCATCACAAGATCGTGGTGAAGGAAGCGCTCGGGGTTGCCGGGAGTAACGCGATTCGCTTGTGGGAACCGGAGCTGATCGAGGCGCATCGACGCTGGATGATCAACTCGTTCGA
>CAMCCU010000242.1 GCA_945872975.1 Pedosphaera parvula Ellin514 | reverse complement strand
TGAACCGCGGAGCGTCCAGAAAGCAGTTATTTGCTGGCGCACGAAGATCTGAAAAAGCCGTTCGCCTCATTTGAACTCCATTCACTCGTGAGGCGTCTCCTTCCCCTGAGCTCTGCTCTGGCTTTCGTCAGCAGATCTTGGTAGCGTTGCACCGTATCCCAATCATTGTTATGCGCCTCTTTTGGACTGCAGTCGTGTTCTGGTGCGGGTTTGGCCAGTTCTTTCACGCCAACGCACAGGTTCTCATCACTGAGTTCGTCGCCGGGAACACGACCGGCATCAAGGATGGCGATCGATCCGATTGGATCGAACTCCACAACGCGGCCCTGACGCCGGTGAATCTGGGCGGCTGGTCACTGACCGATGACCAGGCCAACCTGACGAAATGGCGTTTCCCCGCCACAAACCTGGCCGCACGCAGTCACCTGTTGGTGTTCGCTTCGGGCAAGAATCGGGCGGTGGCAGGCGCGGATCTCCATGCGAGTTTCAAACTCAATTCCGCGGGTGGCTACCTCGCCCTGGTTCAACCCGACCTCTCCGTCGCTTCAGTTTTCAATTACCCACCGCAGAAGGACAACGTCGCCTACGGATCCTCGCTCACCACGGCGACCAGTGTATTCGTGCCGGAACGAACGAACGTGAAGTTTCTCGTACCCTCGAACAACGCACTGGGCCTGACGTGGACGGGCGGGAACGAACTCTTCGATGACTCAGGCTGGCTCAGCGGCGTGACCGGGATTGGCTATGACACCAACGGCGCCGGAACAGGGCCGATTCTTGAAAACGTGGGCGAACCGGTCATGGCCCGACCGATCACCGACACCGCCAGCGGCAGCATCTTCGTATTGGCGACAGCGGGCTTCTCGCAGGCGGGAGACGTGACTGAATGGCTGGTTTACAGCACGACGACTTTTCCCATCACTCCGATCCTGATGCGGCTGGAGGGCAACGGCAGCTACACGATCACCGGTATCGGCGCGACTCGTTCCAGCACCGGGGGCGGCGCGCAGACCAACGCGTTCGGCCTGGTCTCCGGCAGCGCGCGGGTGGGGCCCGGCTATTTCTTCGGCTGGAAGGATGGTTCCCAAGGCGGGAACAACACCGGTGTGCCGGCGTGGACGGACGGCACCGCAGCCGGAGTGCGCTGGTTCGGGCAGCACACCGCCTTCTCCTTGAACGAAAGTCTCGGCGCCGGACAATTCTTCAACCGTGCCTACTCGCTCCAGGCGCGCGTGCGCGGCACTCTGCTCAACCTGGCTCGGACCAACGTGCAGAGCCTGATGTTCGGCGTAAATCCGTCGCTCTACCTGCGCGCGGCGTTCACCGTCCCCGCCGGACAAACCTTCGACACCTTGACCCTGCGTATGACCTGCGACGACGGATTTGTGACGTGGCTGAACGGAGTTGAGATCCTGCAACGGAACGCCCCGACGTCGCTTGCCTTCAACTCGACCGCGATCACGAACCGTTCCCTCGCCTCGGTCGTCGATCCCGAAACGATCGACCTCAGCGCGTTTGCCAGCCTGGTCCGGAACGGCGCGAACGTGCTGGCGATCCAGGCTCTGAATGACCGCGTGGACAGTGGCGAGTTTCTGGTGCTGCCCGAGCTCACCGCAGCCAGGACAATCGCGGAAACCAATCGATTCCTGCCCGTGCCGACGCCCGGCGCGCCCAACGGAATGGGATTATCCGGCTGGGTGGCCGACACGAAATTCACGCCCAGCCGCGGCATCTACTGGGAGGCGATCGCGGTAACCATCACCAACGGCACGCCTGACTCGGTGATCCGCTTCACCACTGACGGCAGTTGGCCGAGCGAAACCAACGGAGCGATCTACACCGCTCCCATTCCGATAATCACCACCACCACCCTGCGCGCGGCCGCGATCCGGCCCGGGTTCATCCCGACGGACGTCGACACGCACACCTATCTCTTTCCGGCCTGGGTCGCAGCGCAGCCGATCAATCCCCCTGGCTTTCCCTCTTCGTGGAGCGGTTCGGCTGCGGATTATGAAGTCGATCCCAACGTCACCGGCACAACGTTGCCTGGTTATCATCTCACCAATGCGTTGCTCGACCTTCCGACCATCAGCATTACGGTGGATCGCGGCGACTTGTTCGATCCCGCGCTGGGCATTTACTACAACTCCGCCAATGCTGGGCCCGCCTGGCGCCGGCCCGCCTCCGTGGAGTTGATCTTCCCGGACGGTCGCAGCGGATTCCAGGCGGATGCCTCCCTGCGCATGGCGGGCGACTCCAGCTCCGGCCACGCCTTCACGCCAAAACACTCCATGCGCATCGCGTTCCAGGCCGCGCTGGGCCGCGGCAAGCTCCAGTTCCCGCTCTTCCCCGACTCCACCGTGGAAGACTTCGACCAGATCGAGTTACGCGCCTGCTCGACGGATTCCTGGTCGGTACAGGAAGGCTACGTCGACAATGGCATCATCCGCTGGTCCCCCACGCGCGCGAGCTACCTGCGCGATCAATACACGCGCGACACCATGCGCGATCTCGGCCAGCCGGTCTCCCACGGCCGCTATGTGCAGGTCTACCTCAACGGCCTCTACTGGGGCCTCTACAACCTGGTGGAGTGGATGAACGACGCCTGGAATGAAGAACTCTTCGGCGGCGACAAGGCCGAATACGATGTGATCAAGGACTACGCCGAACTGGAGGAAGGCAGCCTCACGGCGTGGAACGAGATGATGGCGCTGGTCAACGCGGGTTTCCCGACCGAGGCGGAGTATCAGCGCTTGCAGGGGAACAACCCCGACGGCACCCGCAATCCCGCCTACCCGGTCCACCTGCATGTCGGCAATCTGATCGACTACATGCTCACGCACATCTACGGCGGTTCCGAGGACTGGCCCGGGCACAACTACTGGGCGTCGCGCCGGCGCGGACCGTTGAGCGAGGGCTTCCGGTTCTACGCGTGGGATCAGGAAATCTCAAACGACTCGCTCGTCCGCACCCAGGTGATCTCGGGCTTTGGCAACACGCGCTTCGAGTCCGTCAATTACCCCAACTGTGCCGCCATCATTTACGACCGGTTGCGGCGCAACGCCTCCTTCCAGCAGCGCTTTATCGATCGTGTGCAGGACGTGATGTTCGGGAACGGCGCGCTCACCCCACTGACCTGCTCGAACCGCTGGATGGTCCGCCAGACGGAGATCGATCGCGCCATCGTCGGCGAGTCCGCCCGCTGGGGCGATCGCCGCCGCGAACCGCCCTTCAAGCGCGACACGAACTGGCTGGGCGAAATGTCCTGGCAGGCAAACTTCTGGGCCAGCAACCACGTCCGCGCAGTGCAACGCTTCCGCAACGTCGGCCTGTTCCCGCTGCTGGGCGCGCCGCTCTTCAGCCAACCGGGTGGAGCGGTCCCTGCCGGCTTCTCCCTGGCGATTGCGAACACCAACGGCAGCGGCTCCATTTATTTCACCACCGATGGCGCCGACCCCCGGCTGGTGAGCGGGAACGTCTCGCCGCAGGCGCAATCGTATCTCGAGCCGTACCCGGTTCCCGGCCAGGTGCTCATCCGCGCCCGGATTCGCAGCGGCACGAACTGGAGTGGCATCGTCAGCGCCACTTTCTTCCCGCCGCAGGACCTCGGCGCGCTGCGTCTGACGGAAATCATGTACAACCCGCCGAGTGCAGGCCCGGTGGACGGCGATGAATTCGAGTTTGTCGAATTGAAGAACACCGGAGCCACTGCGCTAAACCTTTCGGGGCTAACCTTCACCGGCGGGATCAACTTCACTTTTACCAACGGAACTCAACTCGCCCCCGGTGCGTTCTTCGTGCTCGCACGCAACCCGACGCAGTTCGCGGCGAGATATCCCGGCGTGTTGGTGAACGGCGTTTATGCCGGCAAACTCGACAATGGCGGCGAGCGTCTCGCGCTTTCGTATCCCGCCGGCGGCGCGACCGTGCTCTCCATGACCTACGATGACACGGCGCCGTGGCCGATCACACCGGACAACCACGGTTTCTCGCTCGTGCCGGTGAATGCGGCTTCCAGCCTCGACACCAGCCGCGTGGATGAATGGCGCGCCAGCACAGCGGTGGGCGGTTCGCCCGGCGCCGACGATCCTGCGCCCGCCATCGCACCCATTCGCATCAACGAAGTGCTTGCGCACACCGACCTGCCTGCGGTGGATGCCATTGAGTTGTTCAACCCGACCGCCGTGCCCGTGAACCTTGGCGGCTGGTTCCTCACCGATGATCCGGCGGTGCCGAAAAAATTCCGCATCGCCGAGGGCACGAACATCGCCGCCGGCGGCTACGTCGTCTTCACCGAAGCGCTGTTCAACGCCACGCCCGGCACGAACAATAGCTTCTCGCTCAGTTCACATGGCGATCAGGCGTATCTTTTCAGCGGCGATGCGAACACGAACCTCACGGGCTACAGTCACGGTTTCACCTTCGGCGCGGCGGCCAGCGGCGAAACCTTCGGCCGCCACGTCATCAGCACCGGCGAGGAACAATTCCCGTCTGAACTCAGCGCCACGCTCGGCAGCGCCAACAGCGGACCGCGCCTCGGCCCGGTGGTCATCACCGAAATCATGTTCCATCCCGACACGGGCGGCGACGAGTTCATCGAATTGAAGAACATCGCCACGACTAACGTGGCTCTCTTTGATCCGATTCGTCCGGCGACCACCTGGCGCTTGAACGGCGCGAGCTTCACCTTTCCGACGAACTTGACGCTCACGCCCGGCCAGTTCGTGTTGCTGGTGGCTACGAATCCCATGGCCTTCGCCGTGAAATACGGCGTGCCACCTGACGTGCTCGTCCTCGGCCCGTTCAGCGGCGAGCTGCAAGACAGCGGCGAGCGACTCGAACTCCAGCGACCCGACGCCCCCGACACCAACGGCCTGCCCTACATCACCGTGGACGAAGTGCGTTACAACGACAAAACGCCGTGGCCCATCGCCGCCGACGGCAGCGGGCCAAGCCTGCAGAAGCGGTTGGCCGCCAGCTACGGCAACGACCCGGCGAATTGGGAAGCCGCCATCCTCACGCCCGGCCGCCTGCTCCCTGCCGGTGCCTCGCCCGTCATCATTTCAGCCCCGAGCGACACCATCGTCGTGGCCTCGCAGGCGGCTCAGTTCCTGGTGAGTGCCGTTGGGGCGGCGCCTTTGCGTTACCAGTGGCGATTCGAGGGAGACAATCTGGAGGGCGCCACCAACGGCCTGCTGCGACTCACGAACGTGCAGCCCGCGCAAGCCGGCGGCTACAGCGTGATCGTGTTCAACGACGTCGGGGCGGCGGAGAGCGTGACCGCCGCGCTGACCGTGCTCCGTCCGGCGAGCATCGTGGGCCAGCCGATCAGCGTGAGCCTTCGAGGATCGACGAACGCGGTGGATTACGGCAGCACCACCAATCGCAACGCCACCTTTAGCGTTCAGGCGTTCAGCAGTTCGCCCCTCTCCTTCCAATGGCGGCACAACGGCGTCCCCATCGCTCCCGCCGCCAATCCCTCTGCGACCGGCGCCCAGCTGATGGTGAGCAATGTGACCCTGGCGGATGATGGCCTTTATGAAGTTATTATCCGTGACGGGGTGGGAGAGGTCGTCAGTGTGCCAGCGCGGTTGACGGTGCTGCTGACCCCGCAGTTCGTGGTGGCGCCGGTCAATCAACAGGTCGTGGCGGGAGGCAGTTTCACCGCCAGCGCCAGCATTCGCGGCAATCCGCCGCCCTTTACTTACATCTGGCGCCAGGGTTCAACCCCCATCCTGACCCCCGAGATCAGTCTGGAGACGAACGCCTTTCTTGTCCGCACGAACGTCCAGCTGTCACAGGCCGGCACCTACCGGCTGGTTGTCACTAATCAGGCCTCAGCAGCAGCCACCCCTAACGTCACTTTCACCGTCGCGGTGCTCGGCGATTCCGACGCGGACGGGCTCCCGGACTTCTGGGAGGCGGCCTACTTTGGCTCCTCCACCGCGGCGGATCGCAATGCCGACAGCGACGGAGACGGGCAGTCGAACCTGGAGGAGTATGTGGCCGGCACGGAAGCGACGAACGCGTTGAGCTATCTGAAGATCGATTCGATCGCCATCGGGGCCGGCACCACACTCACGTTCGGGGCGATCTCGAATCGGACCTACACCATCGAATTCACGGACGGTCTCATCAGCGGCAATTGGTGGAAGATGGCGGATCTAACCGCGCGGAACACGAATTGGGTGGCAACGCTGATGGATGCGGGAGCCGCGACGAACCGGTTCTATCGTCTGCGCACGCCGCGAGGAATGTAAGATGCCGGCACTCCGCTGACCCACCACTGATGCCGTCACCAGCCGAACGGTGGTTCAGCGCATCCACCATTGAAGACTTCGCCGATTTCTTTGCGGCGGGGGGCGGACGCGATCCTGTGTGGTTCGTCCCCAATGTATCTGCTGAACCTGGCCGCTGAGGCCAAACGCGCGCATCAGCCCCGGTAACATTTAATATGAGTCAACTCGCTTGAGCTTCTGCTGCGCGGGCGACAGGGTTGAATCCGGGCTGGTGGCCGCGGCGGCCTTGATATTGCCCAGCCCCGCGGCGCTGGTTAGTGCAGCGGTTTGGACAAAGCGCCGGCGATTGATTTTTGGGGAATCATTCGTTTTCTTCTTCATCGTTATCTTTCCGTATTTGTTTGTTTTTCGTTTCTTTCCGCGGAGCGTCGAGACAGCAAATTCTTATCAATAAACCGGTTGATCGGCAGCAGTCAGGTGTCCTCGTCGGGTGCCACGAACGCCAACTCCTCCCCGATTTGGGCAAGAATACCGGTCGCTTTCGCCGCACCCGCAACGGCAGAGGACTTTTGGCTGTCAGGCGTTATAATGGATTTTTCAGGGGAGCCCCTGCCGCTTTCTATTCCTTGAGCAAGCGAAAGAAGCCGGCACCGGCTTGCGATGGAACGACCACACGAAACATTCCGCCCGCGACCTTGGAGGGAGCATCCACGGGTGACCAGGGTCCGTTGAGGGAGTCGGCCTGCTGCAAATGATACACGCTCTGCTCCGTCGGCCAGGAAAGCTCCAAACCACCGCCCACAGCGGCGCCCGCGCTCAATTCCGGCAGGTAGTAAAACTCCAGATGGATGCCAAAGACGATCCCCTTGGAATCCCGCAACGGGTTCTTGGAGACGTAAAGATAGCGCACGGGACCGCCTAGCTGTTGATTGGCCTCCACGGAGTGATACGCCACGCCGGTGGTCATGACCTGATGGTCATCCGCCTTGAACTTGGCCGCCTCCTCGGCGACGTAAAAGTAAGTATCATCACGGCCAATCAGGTTGGTCACGGAGTGGATCTCGGGGAAATTCGCCTGCAGGGAGGCGATGTAATTGCTGTTGGCGTTCAGGAAGACGCTGTTGGTGTCCTTGTCGATTTGGAAGAGCTGCGTGCGTTCCCAGTCATTGGTTGCCGCCCGGATTAACGTTTGGTTGGGCGCAGGAATGAAGTAAAACTGGATGCGCAAAGCATAAATCTGGTTTTGCAAATCCCGCAAGGGGGTCTTGCTCACATACACATAATTGAGCACGCCCCCGATCGGCTGGTTCGCCTCAATGGCCTCAAACGGCAGCCCTGTGGCCAGCACATGCGCATCGTCCGCGCGAAACTTTTCCGCCTGCTCCATCGGGTAAAAATCATAGTCGGTCTTGCCAACCAGTTTGCTCAGGTTCGTGATTTCCGGAAAGATGGCCTGCAGGGATTGCAGGTAGCGGTCGTTGGCGTTGGCAATGGCCCCGCTGGTGTCCTTGTCCACGATGTAGAGATGAGCCACATCCCAGGGGTTGGTGAGGGGGGGATCTCAGTAAGTAAAGTCGCAGCGGGGCAGGCAATGGAGATGAGGCAGAGCAAAAGGCTATAAAGAGTTTTCATTTATTAGGTCATATACGAATTCACCTTCGATATCACCACCGAGGTGGGCCATTGCTAACTGATAGGAATTTGCTTTCTGGACGCTCCACGGAACGGTGTCCAAACTCGCTGAAGATTTCGCGAGCCTATAGCGTTGGCTGCGGGGCATGGGATCGGCTCCCGCACGTCGAGACAGGCGAGGGTCGGTGGATGATTCTTTACTCCGAAACACGTCGTA
>CAMCCU010000241.1 GCA_945872975.1 Pedosphaera parvula Ellin514 | reverse complement strand
TCCAGATCGTCTGGAACCGTGAATGACCGCGCCGCATCCGCCGGGCTGAGTCCATTGGTCCGCGCGGACATCGGGTGACCTGAGAACTGCGACTCGATGAGCTTGGTCTCGGGCTTCACCGCTTGCCCGGAGGCGATGGGCACGGAGATCAGCATGAGTAAAAGCGCTAACACCGTCAGGCCGTAGCCGCCGACGTGAGGAGGCGGACCGGCCACCACACGCGTTCCATCCGCCTCCTCACGTCGTCGGCTACAAAGGCTGTGAACAGTCTGGGCCAGAAGGGATGGCTTTGTCTTCATGGGTGGGCGAGGGGCGCGTCCTTCGGGGGAATGGGCTGGCCAATCGACCAGAGAATGGAGTTCAGCATCAGCCGGCGAAAGTTCGGATTGGCAAAGTCCTCCACATGCCCGAGTGACGTGTAGAAAACGCGTGCCTTCTTCTCGCCGAAACTGTGTGTCCAGGCGATCGGTTCGGCGGGCTTGCCTTCGATGGAGCCGATGAGCAGCGGCTTCGCTGATTCCTTCAGCGGGCTGACTTGATACAGTGAACCGTTTCCGACGAGCCGGTTCAAATCCACGCCGGTGAGAAGCTCATGAGCCTCCGCGCCCGCCGCAGCCTTGATGAAAGTCTTCGGGCCGTGACTGTGATGACCCACGTAGTTCCCGCCGAGCACATCTGGATCGAACGTGTTCCAAGCGTCGCCTTTCTCTGCCTCCTTGCCGCGCGGTGCGAAGCCGTGGCTCGCGGTGCGGATGCCGATGAGCGGCTTGCCCGCGTTAAGATGCGCTCGAACGGCGTCGAGCTGTTCCTTCGGCAAGGCTCGTCGTCGCAGGCTGACCAGCAGCACATCCGCGTCGCGCAAGGCCTCGTTCAATGCAGGGAAACGGTGCTTGTCGCTCGCGTCCCGCTGGATGACGGAGACGCGCAGCCCGCGCCACGCGAGATTCTCCTTCGCGAAAACCGGGAGCGTCTCCCACGTCTTGTATTCGTCCTCGCCGATGAGCACCACGACGTGAGGCCGCTTGTCTTCAGTGAAACGGAATTCGTTGCCGCCTAGAAACGCGACGCTGCTGATCGTCGGGCACCAGTAGCGTTCGACGTGGCCGATCATCAGGTCCGTGCCGACGGGGTGCGGAACGTAGGGAGACCGTTGCGGGTTATACATCGTGTCGGTCAGGTCGCGGACGAGCAGGACATTCTGACCCTGCGCCACCATCTGGCGGATGGAGAACGGCCGGCCCAGCACACACATGTTCAGGTGGACGCCCATGACGATGACGTTGGTGATGCCGCGTTCGCGCATGAGATAATACGCTTCCGCGGAGTCCGTCACGGCATCGCCCGCCTTGATCTCGATGGTCGAGATTTGGCGTGTCCACGGATAAGGCGCGCCTTTCGGCCAGGGTGCCGCCGTGTCGCAGCCGCCGTCCGAATCGTCAATCGGCAGCGGAGCCTCTTTCGTCTTGTCGAGCGAGCACCAGCGCTGGAGCGGGATGGTGGTCTCCACCTTGGTCGCGGACTGGGCGAGCTTTCGTTGGGGCGTGCCTTCGTAGAATTTCATCGTGTCGCTCGGGCAATGGATGATGAATGCGCCACGTTCACGCGCCAGCTTCACTACTTCGTTCATGCGCGGCGCCATCTCGGCGACACGCCGCGTGGCGCCTTCGCACGTATGCCTGTCCCACATGTCGCACACCACGATGGCGGTCTTCTTCGCATCCCAAGTCGCGGTGCCCTCGGTCGTCTGCCAGATGCCGCTGCCTTTGGCGGTTTCTGATTGGGCGCGCGTGGGGAGCTGTAACGTGGAATTCGCGGCGGTCAGGTGAAGGTGTGGGAGAAACGAGGCGAGCAATGTGGAAATCCAGAGGAGAAGGCGTGGTGTCTTCATAGCGTGGTTGACGGTTCAGACGCTATCGGGCGGCAAGTCTTCAAGCAACCTTCCTCAGGTTGTGGATCGGGAGGCGCGGGCTACTTGTTGAACTCGTCCCAGTGTTCCTCGATGAACTTGCGGATGGCGGCTCGGCGCGGAGTGAAGACGTTGTAGAAGTAAATGTTCGCGGGAACGATGATCCCGATGATGAGGCCGAGGAGGTCCACGAGGATCGGCCCGCGCAGCCACATGGCTAAGTTGAAGATGGCGGAGCAGCACGCCATGAGCAGGATGATGTGCAGGTAAATTTTGAGGCGCGAATGCTCCGTGCAGGAATGCCAGACATCCATCAGCTGCGCTCCGGACATCTTCCGCAGCTCCGGCACCATATAGGCGAATAGCGTTCCCATCTTCATAGCGGCATCAGCCTAGCGGAGGCCGCGCGCTCGCGCCAGCATCATGACGGAGTGGGCTGACCATCGGCGTCGCGTAGCTCGCGATCGGGTTCACCGCGAAGCCTCCGGCCTCCAAACGCCCGAGCCATTCCTCAATGACCGCCAGCACCCTGCTGACATCGAGGTGGAAGTGGAACGCGGGATACTTGGAGAGGTTTGTGCGCGCGAGCTTGAACAGCGCCGCCGACGGACGCAGACGCGGCCTGGGCTCCGTGTGCTTTTGCAGATGCACGAACGCGCCCGCGAACTGGATCAAGCCCTTGAAGAAATCGCCATCGGGCCCCTGTCGATCCGCGAGCCAGAGTTCCTCCAGCACATCGTGCGCTTCGTAGAAGAGGCCGCGATTGAAGCATTCGAAGTAACCGAGATAGTGCGCGTCCAGTTCCTGGCCACGACAATCTTCGATCAGGGCGGCGATCTTTGCGCTCTTCTTGCTCACGAGGGGAGGGTAGTGCGGGACGCGCGCCGAGTGAAGGCGGATATCGCCGCGGTGGCCCGGTCTAAACGAAGCAGCCCGGCAACGCTCATGCGCTGCCGGGCTGTGAGTTTCAGGATTGGTGGCGTGGCCTATTCTCTGCGCAAGCGGTAGAACAGGCCCGGGGCTGCGATGCGGGATTCCTCGAAGGTGTTGTTGAACACGTTATCCACGGTGGTCCAAACCGCCGTGGGCCCAAGCGTCAGCGAGCTTTCCAGGATGTAGCCCGTCACTTCAATTGGCCATGACACCGTCGTGAGGCCGAACTCGTTTAACCTGATGGTCAGCGTCGGTCGCGATGGGATGACCACAGGAATGCCGCCGGCCGTGGCTTTGCCGAGGCTGGCAATCTCAGTGGGCGTGAGCACGACGGGCCGCGTCTGGATGCTGTTCACGAAACCGTTTGCGATTTCACCGTCTTCATCGGCGAAAAGAAGGGCGATGGGGTCCAGCGCCCAGCGTTTGTCCACGAGACCGTCCGTGGCACTGAGGTATTGGAACAGTCCGGTTCCAGGGGACGAGCCCACTGGGACAGTCACCACGTTCACGCCGTCGATGTATTTGCCAAGCTCGCGCTTGGTGAGGTCCACGGTGATCGCCACGCGATGGAAGACGTCCGGCGTCACGTTGCCCTGATACTGACCGGAGATGCCGAGGCCGCTCGCGCCGTTCAGGAAGATGTCGCCATCCGAGGAGTTGTTGGTCCCGACTTGCAGAAGCGAGCGCCAGGTCGAGCTGCTCGACGGGAACATGAGGTCCATGATGATGGTGTATTGGTTGGCTTTCTCTCCGCCACCGTTTGGCAGGACGCCGTGCGGCAGGATGTAGCCGAGGGCCGGGGTGTTTCCGGCTCCGCCCGGATAGGCAAAATGCATGACGTTGGCGGTGCCGTCGTTAAGCACCTCGGATTCAAACAGCGTCACGAATTCCGTGTCCGGACGGGTGGCGAGGTCCGTGCCGATGGTGGCCACCAGGCTCTGGGCTTCGAAGTCCCATTGTCCGCTGACCAACGGGATGCCATCCGCGCTCGGGCCGCCCAGTGCGGCGACGCCGGCATCCGACATCTTGTAGTTACGGATCTGGACGCTGTTCAGGTAGGACGCCTGAGATTCCCCGTCTTCATCGCCGAACAGGATGGCTGTCGGCAGCAGACCCCACCGACCGTTCAGGCCGCCCGCCGTCTGGTCGCTGACTTTTACGCCATCGATGAACTTGGAGATGGTCGCCGCTGTCATGTCCACGGCGAAGGTCACGCGGTGCCATTGGCCACGGACGATGGTGCCTTGATACGAGCCAGAGATGCCGATGCCGCTGGCGGGGTTGACGAAGAGTTCGCCATCGTTTGAGTTGGCGGGACTGTCGATTTGGATAAACGAGTGCCAGCCCTCTGTCGGGATGAGGATGTCCATGACCATCGTCCACTGGTTGACCTTGGTCGCGGCAGCGTCGCCGTTGGGACGGGCGCCATGTTTCATGAGATAGCCGATGGCCTGAGTGGCTGCCTTGGGAGTTGCCATGACTTTCGCATTTCCACCACCGATGGCTGGAATGCCGAAGGACGCAGTAGTGCCGAACCGCGTGCCCGCTGCCGTGGTGCCAGCAATTCCGTCACGGTATTCGAGCGCCTGACCGATCGTCGCAGCGAGGTTGGCGTTGTCGAAGTCCCATTGGGCGGTGATTCCGTTCGCCTGGGTCGGCTTGATGACGACGAACGTCCACTTGTTGGTGATCAGCACCGAACCGTTGTTGAAGATGATCTGTGCGGTATTGGTGCTGCCGTTCGCCAGCGGCGTCGGCAGTTGGTAGGCGATGGTCGAGAGGCTGCCGACCTTGGTGATGCCCGGAACCACAGCGGCTCCGTTCAGCGAGAGCTGCACGGTCGCGTCATTGAGCGGCGTTGCGCCGTCGATGATGTCCGCGCTGATGATGGTGTCCGTGCGTACATCCGTTGCGCCGTTCAAGGGGATGGTGGATGCGAGAGTCGCACCGGCCGGATCCGGAATGTCGCTGACTTTCACGCCGTTGGTGCCGAACTGATAGATGCGCTGAATCTCAAAGGCTGTGACCGCACGGCGCCAGATCGCGACGTCATCCATGAACGCATCAATCTCGACTCCGCCACCATCGGTGTAGGAGCCCGTGCCATCCTGCCCGATGTTAGTGGCCAGCCCGGAATCAATCGTTTCAGTAGCAGGAGCAATGGGTGTGGTGCTGGCCAGCACGCCATCGACAAAGGTGAGGGCGTTTCCGTCGCGATCGTAACTCACGGCGACATGATGCCAGGCAGCGTCGTTGATCCCGCCCCCGCCGGAATCCACGCGCCCGCCACCGCTCGGCTTGTAGTTCCAGCCGAAATTGCCGCCACCGCCGACGAACAGGACGTAGCCCGGGTTACTGCCCGAGCGCCAGTCCTTGTTGGAAAGGAACGATGGATCGCCGCTCTTGGAGTTGACCTTGATCCACGCGGAGATGGTGTAGTCGGTGGTGCCGCCGAAATTCAATTCTGCGGGGACACCCAGCGTGACGTAGTTGAAGAAACTACCGTCCTTCGCATTGGAAATGTGGACTGCGCCGGAACCAATGCGACCTGCCTCGATGGTAGGCGCACCAACCGCCGTGGCCACGACAGTGGAACCGGCTGCGGTGTTGACGTAGTCGCCGTCGAACGGCAGATGGACAACGAGATCGTTGAGGATGGTCGCGGCTGGGACCGTAGTAGCTGCCCCGAGCACGGAGGCAAGGGCAGCATGGCGGAGTATGGAGGTTATTTTCATAGGGTTAACATGACGTGTGTTGAGACTGATTTGCGACTGATGTGGGAGGCACTGGTGAAGTAAGGCGAGCGACTGGGAATCCGCGAATAGCATCAACCTGCCAGGGTAAACTTCTCCTGAACGGAGATGAAAATCCCGGTTGCTGATTGACTGTGGAGTAGCACTGCATTCGCGAACCCTGTACAACCGCGACCGGCTGACCAAGTGCTGGAACTCTTATGAGTTATCAAAAGCAGAAGATTAAAGCAAGCTCCGGCTTGATGCTCGTGAAGTATTCACCGCGCCGTAACCGGACCTTCTGATGGCCGCAATGCAGACTACAAAACGTCGCGGAAGTTGAAGGCGGAATCAGCGAATCACGGCCCGAAAGAACTGCTGGCGGGCGCTGGCGGGAACCGTGTTGGTGATGTGTCCACCGCCGAGCACCGGAGCCACGTTTGTCTTTACTGCGATCCAGTTGGCAAGATTTGTGGATTGCTCCGTGACGTAGCGCACACCGGGCTTGCCGCTCAACGAGAGCTGCACGCTCGGGCCATTCGGCGGCTGCGATGCGACTGCGAGTTCTGGAACGCGGCTCGGGAGAACCAGCATGTCGATCAACTGGTTGTTGTTGTCGAACGCCTGCCAGAGCATCGTGCTCCCATCCACCTCCATCAGCCCGTAGTGATAGCGCGAATATTCCACCGTAAACAAAGGCCAGTTCGCCACGCGTTCGGTGTCCAGCGTTCCGCCTCCGCCGCCACTGATGATGTAAGTCACGCCATTGGTTGTGCCGCGATTGTAGTTGTGCGCGTGTCCGCTGATGACGACATCCACGTTGCCTTGCGCGAGCAACGGCACCCAGTCATTGCGCACGAACGCCTCGCCAGTGTAGCCGCCGCCGTTCCACAAGTTCACGAAAGGCGGCTTGTGAAAGCAGACGACGCGAAACGCTGCGCGCTGCGTCTCCGGTCGGGCCAGTTCAGCCCGAAGCCACGCGAGCTGCTCCGGCGTCTCCCCGCTGCTGGTTTCGCTGTCGAGGAAGATGAAGCGGCTGTTTCCGTAGTCGAAGGCGAACCAAGCCTCATTCCCCGGCAACGTGCTGTAAGCGTAGGCCATGGCGTGTTCGCCGTCGTGATTGCCGCGCGCATAGACCACCGGCGTCGTCTGCGAACAGTTCAAGTGTTCGAGCGGCTTGAACCAGTAGTCATGCCACTCGGAGATCGCGTTCCCGCTGTTCACCATGTCGCCCGCCACCGCGATCAGGTTCACGCCTTGGGCCAGGAAATTGGAAACGTGCGTCCGCAAAATGCCCGTGCCTTGATGGTTGTCTCCCCACCACGCCACGGCGAACGGCGTCTCCGTCTTCGGCGCGGTGCGGAAGCGATACGCTGGCGTCACGGCATCGCCGCTGCGCACGCGATAGACGTAATCTGTCTCAATCGAAAGCCCGGTCAGATTCGCGCGATGCACAAAATGCGTCGGGTCGATCTGAAGTGTTTCGATGTCCGTCAGCGTTCGCTCGGTGACGTTGCTTCGTCCCCATTCGACGGAGTGCAGACAGGTGTTGCCGTCGGTTTCCCAGAGCAGGCGCATCGCATTCGTCCGCACATCTTGAAGCATCGGGAGCTTGGTGATCGTCGGAGTAAACGCCACCGGCGCTTCCTGCAACCGCACCACGATGTCATCCGCCATGGAGTCGTTGTTCGCCCCGCGCCGATGCCGCCCCACGACATCCACGCGCAGCCGGCGCGTGCCTTGCGGCAATAGCCCGCTCACCGTGCGTGGCAGCCAGATGTTATTTCCCGCCACCATGCAGCGGACGCTCGACAGCTCCACGCTCGCGGCATCCAGAAACGCCACACGGAGGAACACTTGATCGTCGAACGTGCCGGCGCCGAATTCATTGCGCAGCCATGCCTCGGTATCCAACGAAGCCCCACCATCGAGATCCGCCACTGTGAATCCCGCCGCCAGCAGATCGATCTCCTGGCGCAGAATCGAATCACCGCCAGGACTCAGCCCGCCGTAAGCGAAAAGGCTCCCGCCATGTGGCGACCCGCGGCCGCTCGCAGAACTCATGGCCACGGCATTGCCCGTCACACGCTGCCAGTTTCCCAACTGCGACTCGAAGCCGCCGTTCAACTGGAGCGGTTGGCCGAACATCGCGCTCGGCGGCGGTCCAGAACCAGTCACCGTGAACGGCGCATCCGAGAAATCCGACACCGCCGGAAAACTCACCGAGCTGAGGCGTAATCTGTAATTCGTCCCGTTGCCGAAACGCGGATTCACGATCCAGGTGTAATTCGTCTGGAGCATCGGAACCTGTCCGAGCGTTCGCTGAAGGTTGTTGCCGTCGTAAATTTCCAGCAGCGCGTAGCCGCTCGGATTCGTCGCCACCCAGGCAACCGTTTGCGTGGAGCCCGCCTGAATCTGCTCGCCGCCGTTGAGCCGGACCACGCGCAGGGTAGGGGGCTGCGGCGTCTGAATCCCACCGGCAGCAGGTCCGCCCAGCGCCGCGATGTCCGTTGCGCTCAATGCTTCCGGCCGCACCTGCACGCTGTTGATGAAGCCAGCCGCGTTCTCCTGATCTTCATCCGCGAAAAGCAACGCCACCGGCTCCAG
>CAMCCU010000240.1 GCA_945872975.1 Pedosphaera parvula Ellin514 | reverse complement strand
TCGACAAGCTGGATGTCGTGCTCGCGCAGGTGGTCATCGAAGCCATCATCATGCAGGTGAGTTTGAACGACAAACTCAACTATGGGTTTAGCTACGTGCAGACCAAGGAAACCAGCGTGCCGGGCATTCTACAGACTGGGATGGGAGCCCTCAGTTCTCCAGGCACCGGCTTCCTTGGGCTTCAGAACTTCGCCGGCACCTCGTCCAACGGAGCAGGAGGGTTGAGCGATGGGTTCAGTTATGCGGCCAGCTTCATGAATTTTGACGCCACGGTGAAGGCTCTGGCGAGCGATGGACGGATCAAGATCCTCCAACGTCCGCGCATCCAGACCTCCCACGCCGTCGAGGCTAATTTGTTCGTCGGTCAGACTCGTCCTTATCCCACGGGCACCAGCTACGGCGGGTTTGGCGGCAACGGCACCAGCATCCAGCAGCTCCAGATCGGTGTGACGCTCTCGGTGCTGCCGCTGATCAATGCCGAGGGGCTCGTCGTCATGGATATTCGCCAGAAGATTCAGGACGTGGGCGATGAAGTCACCATCCAGAACGTGGGCAGCGTGCCGTCCACCATTGATCGTGAAGCCAACGCCAAGGTGGCGGTGCGTGACGGAGAGACAGTCATGCTGGGCGGAATGATCGCGGCGACCAAGAGCAACTCCAAGGGCGGCGTGCCGATTCTCAAGGACATCCCGTATCTGGGGGCATTGTTCCGGTCCACGAGGAATTCGGACGAGCGCGCTGAACTGGTGGTCTTGATCCGTCCCACCGTGCTCCCGACTCCGGAAGCCGCCGCCAACTTCGCCAAGGACCAGCGCAAGACGCTGCCGGCGACCTCCGGGGCGTTTGATGATTTCGAGGAATCCGAGCGGAAACTGGTGAACGAGGAGGCGAAGCGCGTCGAAGCCAAGCGGAAGGCGGAAGAGAAGAAGAACCGCAAGCTTCAGGAGAAAGAAGGATTTTCAAAGTAACGAACGCTGCTACGTTAGCGCACCGTCATGAGCCGTCTTAAACACCCTGTTGCGCGTTGGATTATCCTGTTGGTACTTTTTGCAGGGGCAGCTCTCGCCATCTCCCCGGCTCACGCTGAGGCCGTGGTTACGGTCTGCACTCAGGAGGAACTGGAAGCCCGCATCCTCGAGGCGCGTGAAAACGAGGGAGACGGAGTTGTCACCTTCGATTGCGACGGAGTCATCCAGCTCACCAACACAATCTTCCTTCGTCATTATGCCGAAATCGGAACGAACGATCCGGGCTGGGGGAATTCCATCACGCTGGATGGAACTGGGCGTGGCATCAGCATCAACGGACTCGCTGAAACAGGCGCGACAAACGGGGTCCGCCTCTTTCTCGTGGATTCGGGAGTAAGCTTGATTCTCACGAACATCAATTTTTTCAATGGCGCAGCCACGAATGGAGCGGCCATCTATCTGGCGACGAACAGTTCCTTGATCGCTGTGAGTTGCACCTTCTCGAACAACATCGTGACCGGCAGCAACGGACTGGCGGGCGCCAGCGCGAGGACCGACACCGTCGATGGCAAGGGCGGTGGCGGGCGCAGCGGCGCGGCCGCCGTCGCCTCATCGGGCGGCGGGGCGATCTACAACCTCGGCTATGCGTGGTTCAGCCATTGTGCCTTCCTCACCAACGGCGTGTTCGCCGGGAACGGCGGTTCCGCCGGGAACGGTGGCAATGGGACGGTGAGAGGTGGCGATGGCGGTCACGGTGGTCGCGGCGGCGCGGCACTGGGCGGAGCGATTTACAATCAAGGGCGACTGGTCACCACCAACTGTTCGTTCTACGCCAACTTTGCCCTCGGCGGTTTAGGTGGTGAAGGCGGAGCGGGCGGGACGGGGGTTTTCTCCGGACAGCAAGGGCGCGGGGCGGCGGGCGGCGGAGCGGCGGGCGGTGCGATCTACAATCACCCGAAATCTTCCGCCACGAACATCAACACCACCTTCGCGGCAAACGTGACCGACAGCGGTGACAGCGCCGATGGCGGCAGCAATTCCGGGCCGGGTAAAGCAGGTGCGGGCGGACCACATTCTTCCGGCGGTGCCATCGCCAACTTCGGCACGAACGCTCTTCTCAACTGCACCTTCTTCTCCAATGGCGCGAATGCTGGCGATGGTGGCAGCGGCTCCGCAGGGACTGGCACGGGCGGACGCGGCGGCTCCGGTGGCAGCGCCTGGGGTGGCAATCTTTTCAACGGCAAGAAGGCCACGCTCATCGTCACGCATTGCACGATCTCCGACGGCGGTGCCATCCCCGGCACGAACGGAGTGGCTGGCGGCGGTGGTCTCGCGGGGCGCGATGGTGCTCGCGGCTCGAGCCGAGGCGCGAACATCGCGAACAGCAACGGCACGTTTCTCCTGCGCAACTCCATCATCGCCTACGCCGCCAATGGCACGAACGGCTATTACACGGGCAAGGCATTCACCTTCGACGGGCGCAACATCAGTTCGGACCGGAGCTTCAAGCCCCTGAGCGTTCCCAAGGCCAGCGTCACCCTGCTGCTGACCAATCTCGATCCCAGGCTCGATACGCTGAGCCGTAATGGCGGTGCCGTCGAAACGATCCGCCTGCTGGATGACAGCCCGGCCATCAACATGGCGACCAACAATTACGGTTTGACCTTCGACGCGCGCGGCGTGAGTCGTCCGGCGGCGACGAATGTGGACCTGGGGGCGTACGAGTATGGCATTGGTCTGGTCGCCCCGAGGATTGTCTCGCATCCAGAAGACGTCACTGGCTGGCGGAGCAACTCTGTTATTTTCATGGTCACGGTCCAGGGTGATCCGCCGTTTACCTATCAGTGGCGGCGGAACGGAACCGCCATCTCGGGTGCCACCGGTTCCACCTATGTGCTCACGAACGCGCAGGAAACCAGCGAGGGAAATTACGATGTGTTGGTTTCCAATAACTCAGGCTCGGTCGAGAGCGATGCGGCCAGCCTGACGGTGGTGATCCCCGCGACGATTACGAGTCATCCTTCGAGCCTGATTCTGGCTCCCGGTGCCACGGGGACATTCTCCGTGACGGCGGAAGGCGATGGTGCTCTGAGCTACCGGTGGCTCTCGAATGGCATCCCGATTCTCGGGGCCGTTCGCAGCGTCTTCACACTGACCAACGCCCATCCGGTCATGAACGCGAGTTATTCCGTGCAGGTGGCCAACCAGTACCGCACCGTGGTGAGCACTGCGGCATCGTTGGTTGTGACGAGTATTCCACCGGTCATCTTGTTCTCGCCGACCAATTACACCGTGCTCGGTGGCCATCCGGCATCCTTCACAGCCGCTGTTTCTGCGGGCACCGTTCCCCTCACCTTCCTTTGGTATCGGATCAAGGATGGCGCGACCAATCTTCAGGCTCCGCTGGAATCCTTTGAATTCACCAACACCTATGCCATCAACGACGCACAGGCTGCGAACGAAGGCAGCTACTTCGTTGTCGTGACGAATTACGGAGGCCGGGCGACGAGTGCACTGGCGTCGCTGGCCGTTCAACTGGTTGCGCCGGTCATCACGACGGATGTGGAGGACCAGGTTTTGGCGGCGGGGGACAGCGCGTATTTCAACTTCGGCGTGTTCGGCTCCAGACCAGTTACCTTCCAGTGGTACTCGAACCAGACCGTGCTGATTTCCGGCGCCACGAATTCCTCGCTCTTGTTCACGAATCTCTCAACCAACAGCGGCGGCACGTTCAGCGTCGTTGCATCCAACGCCGCTGGCATGATCACGAGCCGGTTGGCATCGCTGGTCATCACGAACCTGCCGCCGACGGTTATTGGGCAGCCAGCGACGTCGTTCACCCTGCGGGGGCAGGACGCCACCTTCGCGGTGGCGGCACGCGGTTCACGACCTTTCTCCTACCAGTGGTATTTCAACGGGGACACGATTACCAACGCCACGAACGCGACGCTGACCGTGAGCGATGTGGACCTTGAGGACACGGCAGGCACCTATTTCGTCGAGGTGACTAACGACTACGGGTTCGATTCCAGTGACGACACGGCTACGGTCTATCTGCTTGAACCGATCGAGGTGAATTGCGCCAACCAGACCTGCACCATCACGATGCCTCAGGTTGATGCAGACGCCATGGCGTTCAGCTATACGCTACAGTACCGGCCGTCCACCAATGACGCATGGATCGGGGTTGAGACGTTGTCTCCCGACAGTTTTGACGCAGAGTTCGAGTATACGCCGCAGCCATTCAATGCGGACTCTCGTGCGTATCGGGTGGTGATTACTGAGGTGGATCCTGATGGTGCGCCGATCATCGTTGAGGATCCGCAGGATGTCGGTGTGACTGACGGGCAGAACGCGGTGTTTACCGTTTCTGCCGTGAGCAGCGAACCACTTTCTTACCGCTGGTATTTCAACGACGCGCTCCTGGCCGGTGAGACACAATCGACTCTGATCGTCACGAATGCGCAATCTGGCGATGTCGGCAGCTACCACGTCGTCGTCTATGGAATTTTGGGAGCCTCGCAGAGCGTCGCGGCCACCCTGACAGTGGTGACAGATCCTTCCCCTGCGCTGATCGAGCAGCCTTCCAGTGTGTCGTTGCTTTCCGGAGAAGACGCGACGTTCTCGGTGACGGTCTTCGGTGCAGCTCCGCTGAGCTATCAATGGTATCTCAACGAGACGAATCTGATCGCTGGCGTAAACTCCTCCACGCTGACGGTGAGCAACGCGCAGACGGCCGACGCCGGTTCCTATCAGGTGGTGGTTAGCAACAGTTTTGGTCTGGTGACCAGTTCCCTGGCAACTCTTGCCGTGTCCAACACCGTGCCGGTCGTGCTGTCGTATCCGGAGCAAACACTCACGCCCTTGGTTGGTGATACCGTGACGCTCACGGTCACCGCGATCGGGTCACGCCCGTTAACCTACCAATGGTATTCCCTCTTGTTCGCGGATGGAGGGGATGGAGCACCGATCGCAGGCGCTACAAACGCGGTGTTGTCCTTCGAGATTGCCGACCATACCGCCGTCCCGGAATTCGAGGGGCTATATTGGGTGGAAATTACCAACCCGTTTGGCACCACCTCCACTGTGAATCAGCAGTCAATCGTTGATGTGCCGTAGCCCGTGGCGCGATCTCGTGTGCTGTATCGCTTGAGCGGATTGCTCAGGTCGTTTCCCCATCTTCCGCTTGCTCCGTTCGCGGGCTTCTCCTACAAACTCCGCATGTCTGTCACCGCCACACGCGCGGGCGCGCGTCGCCCGCTTACCTTTGATCTCCAGGCTTACATGGAGAGTCGCACCAACTTCATCAATCACGGTCTGGATGGCTTCCTGCCGAAGGAAAGCGTGAAGCCCGCCACCATCCACAAAGCGATGCGCTACTCGCTCTTCGCCGGTGGCAAACGCATGCGCCCGGCGCTCTGTCTGGCGGCCGCCGCCGCGTGCGGTGGAACGGATCAAGCCGCCATGCCGCTCGCCTGTGCGGTCGAGTGCATCCACACCTATTCGCTGATCCACGACGACCTGCCTGCGATGGACAACGACGACTTCCGGCGGGGCAAGCCGACCAATCACAAGGTCTTCGGCGAAGGCATCGCCGTGCTCGCGGGCGATGCATTGCTCACCCAGGCCTTCGAGATCGCGGCGCAGGCGAAGGGCTGGCCGCGTTATTCGCATCAAGCGTTGATGCTCGAATTGACGAAGGCCTCGGGTTCGTTGCAACTCATCGCCGGCCAGGTGGCTGACCTGGAGGCGGAGGGTAAAAAGATTTCTGCGGCGGACCTGAAATACATCCACGAACGCAAGACCTCGGCGTTGCTCTGCTGCTCGGTGCGTCTCGGCGGCATGAGCGCGAACTGCACGCCCGCTCAGCTCAAGGCGCTGACGGACTTTGGTTACAACGTCGGACTGGCGTTCCAGATCATCGACGACATTCTGGACATCACGCAGACGAGCGAGCAGCTTGGCAAGACCGCTGGCAAGGACACCAAGGCGCAGAAGGCGACCTATCCGTCCATCGTTGGCATGGAGAAGTCGCGCAAGCTCGCCAAGGACCTGACGGCGCGCGCGTTTGCCTCGCTGAAAATTTTCAAAGGTCGCGCCCAGGCGCTCGAAGCTCTCGCGCACTACCTGCTGCTTCGGGACAAGTGACTTCATGCGCCCGGCTTGGACGATGGGTCACGGAAGCTCCTGCTTGAACGAACCGCGCTCGTGCCGAAGAATCAATGACGTGACTTCACGTGATACCGATTGAAACG
Organism: Pedosphaera parvula Ellin514; assembly: GCA_945872975.1. GTDB lineage: Bacteria > Verrucomicrobiota > Verrucomicrobiia > Limisphaerales > JADJPG01 > JADJPG01. The sequence continues at coordinate 1,963 of CAMCCU010000240.1, read as the reverse complement.
CCCCGTTCATCCGATAACTTCAGCAGCAACGTGAGCAAGAATCGAAAAGCACAGCGTGTTCGAGGCGATGGGAAGACCGGCAAACGCTCGTCCTTTCCTGTGTTACCTGTCATCGCGCTCGCCGTCGGCATCGGGCTCGTCCTTACTTTTTCCAACGCATTCAAGAACACTTCGCAACCTGCGCCGTCTGCGCCGCCCCCGCCGCCAGTCGCTGTCGTATCGCCGTCCACGAACATGACGGCTCCGGCGATGAGTGGTGGCAGCACTCTGGCGGACTCCATTCCATCGGAGTTGGAGGCGACGGATTCGGAACGCGCCACGGCACTCTTGAATCGCGGCACCGATTTTTATCAGCAGGGCAATTACCTCGGAGCGGCCACCAACTATGCCGCCGCTGCGGCGCTGAGCCCGGAAGACGAGACCACACACTTCAATCTTGCGTCGGCACTCGTGCGTCTCGGCCGGAGCGCGGAAGCAAAGGTGGCGTATCTCGAGGCGTTGAAACTTTTTCCGGACTATCCAGAGGCGCACAACAACCTCGGCAACCTGCTGGCGGGCGAGGACAAGCTGGCGGAAGCCGCCGAGCACATCGGCACCGCCATCAAGCTCACGCCGGACAGCGCCTCCGCGCAGAATAACATGGGCATCGTCCTGATGCGTCTGGGCAAGATCAAAGAAGCGATCCAGCACTTCACGGAAGCCGTGCGGCTGATGCCCGATTACCTCGAGGCCCACTGCAATCTGGGGAATGCGTTCATCGGCCAGGGCCGGCTGGCAGAAGCGACGGCTGAGTTTGAAGCGGCGTTGAAAGTGAAGGCGGATTTTGAACCTGCCCGTCGTGGGCTGGCCCGCGTGGCGCAGGCGCGACAGCCAGGGCCGCTCGTCCCGAATTCGCCAGTGCCGTTGCCCTGAAGCTTACTTCAGCTTCTTCACCGCGCCGTCTACTGCCACGGAGATTTCCATCGCGCCCGGAGGGACGGCGCTTGTCGTCGTCTTGCCACCCGGCCAGCGCACCCAGACTTCCGTGGCCGCCTCCGGCATGCCAAGCACTGCGACGACGCTGTCTTGCGACCAATAACCAGAGCCGCCATGGAGTTCGCGAGCCGGCCCTGACTTGATTCCGAACTTGAGCGCGATGGTTGCGCCGAGACCGTCAGGATTGCCGGGTGGTCCGGCCAGTCGAAGTCGCAAGCCGGGTTTCGCCGTCGCATTTCGCAGTGCGCGCGTGGCGGCACCGCTTTGGGTGACGATGAGATCAGCCCGGCCATCCTCATCGAAATCCGCCACCGCAGAACCGCGCTGTTCACCGTAAATCTTAACGCCGGATTCCTGGCCGGGCATTGCCACCAATTTCCCGTGTCCGTCCCCGAGCAACAGCAAACCGCGGCCGGCGTCCAGACGTGCTTCTTGCGGGCGGTTCGAGAAGAAATTCTGGCTCATGAACAAATCCTCCGCGCCGTCGCCGTTGAAGTCCGCGACGTTCAAGCCGAACGCCGGGGTGTGTTGCGCTGCGGCGGGCAGCGGGACTGCGTCGAACCGATCCCCGCGATTCAGGAAGACGACCGATGCCAGCAGGCTGGCTTCGACCTGTTGAGCGCGGGGTTTGTGCGCGCCGAGCACTTCGGAAATGTCCGCCGTGGAGAACAGCTTGTGCGTGGCGAAGCGCGTCCGCAGCTCGGGCCAGCCGATGCTCAGCAACGCCATGTCGCGACGCGGAACCTGCCGGCCTGTTCTTTCCTCGGTCTCCGCTTCGAGCAGATCGATCGAGCCATTGCTGTCGAAATCGCCAAAGAACATTTTCACCGGATGCCGGATGGATGGCGATCCGTAGGAGCTGTTCAACCCCCAGTTGCCCGCGATGAGATCGATGCGGCCGTCACCATCGAGATCGCCCGTGGTCACGCTTGTCCACCAGCCCGTGAGTTGTCGCAAGGTGACGGGCCCAGCTTCACCCGCGAAAGTC
>CAMCCU010000239.1 GCA_945872975.1 Pedosphaera parvula Ellin514 | reverse complement strand
CGACGATGGCCGTTGGCATTGGTTCGTTTCGGAGGAGGAGTTGGGTTCATGGGATTCGAAAGTCTATTCCGGTGCCTTCAGCGCGCTGACGAGGTCGAGGTTCTTCAAGGTCCGCAGCACGACGAGCGCGGAAAGAGTCGAGGCGGTCGCGACGACGGCGATCGCGAAGGTGTAGTTGCGCAGCGTGAAGATGGTCGGCAGGCGGATGGTCTCGGTGTTCACCGCCTGAAGAATGCCGGTGGCGAGAAACGTGCCGAAGGCCAGCCCGAGCGGCACGGCGATGAGTGAGAGGATCACCAGTTCGGTGACGAGCACGCCGCCGACCTCGCGTTGAGAGAAGCCAATCACGCGCAAGGTGGCCAGCTCGCGACCGCGCTCGGCGAGCGAGATGCGCGCGTTGTTGTAGACGACGCCAAACGCGACGATGGTGGCGAAAGTTAGGTAGATGGTCTGGATCAGCCCGATGCTCGCGGCGGTGGTTTTGCGGAAGTTCGCGCGGAGCGATTCCTTCACGACGACCCAGCTCACGCGCGGCTGCTCCTTCAGCTCGCGGAGGAACTCCTGCCAGCGCGAGCCGTCCACGCGGAAGCTCGCGCCGGTGATGATGTCGCCTTCGCCGAGCAGCCGGTTCAACGCGCGGCGATCCATGTGGGCGACGAGGCCGGCGAAATCTTCGCTGAAGCCGACGAGCGGCACGTTCACCTTGCGTCGTCGGCCTTCGAGGAACTCCACGGTCACCTGGTCGCCGAGCTTCGCGCCGAGCACTTCGGCGAGCTTCGAGGAAACGACCATTCCCTCCGACGGCACCTCGACGATGCGATAGTTCGCGTCGATCACGCGCTGATGAACGCCGTCCCGATCCATGCCTTGGATGGGAAGCTGGCGATGACGCTGGCCGAAATGGATTCGCGCGAAGGCGTAGCGGAACGGCTCGATGCTCATCACGCCGGGCAGTTGCCGGAGCGGATGCTTGGCGGCCTCGCTGTCCGGCTCGACGAGGCCGATGCTCACGTCCTGGCGCTGCACGGTGTCCCACTGGAACTCGAGGATCTGCCCGACGCTGTCGCGGAAACAATTCGGGATGATGAGAATCCCGGTGGCCAGCGCGAGCCCGGCGACGGTGAAGAAGACCTGCATCGGCTTGCGTTCGAGATTGCGGACGGCGATGCGGAAGGTGTTCGAGAAAAAGCGCGCGATGCCGGTGCGTTCGATGAAGGACGGACGATAGTTCGCGGGCGGCTCGGGGCGCATGGCTTCGGCGGGCGGAAGCCTGGCGGCGCGACGAACGGAGTTCAGCACGCCCAGCGTCGCGGCAAACGTGGCGACGATGAGCGCAGTGCCGAGCGCCGAGTAATCGAGCTGGAAGCCTAGTTCCGGGAAGCGGAAGAACATCTTGTACATCTCCACGAGCTGCGAGCCGAGCAGGGCGCCGCCAAGCGCGCCGAGGATGGTTCCGCCGATGACGAAGGCGAAGGCGAACTTGAGGTAGTGAAACGCGATGTCGCGATTCGCAAAGCCGAACGCCTTGAGGATCGCGATCTGGTCGCGTTGCAGCGCGAGCAGGCGCGAGAGCACGGCATTCGTCATGAAGGCGGCGACGCTGAGGAAGACGAGCGGGAAGCCGAAGGAGAGGATGGTGAGCACGCGGATTTCGTCGGACACGCGGATGTGCGACGGATGATCCGCGCGACCGTGCGCGCCGCGTCCACCGTAGCTGAGGAGCAGGCGATCCAGTTCAGCGATGACGGAATGTTCACCCGCGCCGGGCGCGAGCGAGAGCACGACGGAGTTGAACGCGCCGTCGAGATCGTAGGCGTTGGCGAGCTCCTCGTAGGGCATCCAGAAGATGCCGTAGGTGCGGTTGTCCGGCAGGGCGGAGCCGGGGCGCGATTCGAAGATGTATTCCGGCGAGAGCACGATGCCGGCGAGGCGCGACTTCTGGAGGCGGCCGTTGATGACCATCGTGATGGTGTCGCCGGGCTTGAGATGGTTCGCCTCGGCGAAGGCTTCGCCAACGAGGACTTCGCCGCGACGACCGGGCTTCAGCCATTCGCCGGCGCGGAGGAAGAGGCGGTTCAGCTCCGTCTCGCGAAAATCGGGAACGGAACGGACGAGGCCGGTGGCGGGCTCGTCGAGGCCGGGGATGTCGAGCGTGACTTGGACGGAGACGCCCGGCTCGATGGCGGCGACTCCGGGAATTTCGCGGATGCGTTCGGCGAGCGAGAGCGGAGCGCGCTTAAGTCCGGCAAAGACGTCGGCGAAGCGGTGGGCGCGGTAGTATTCTTCCCGCGTGCTCTCCAGCGAATGGATGAGGCTGCGCGACATGATGAGCATGGCCAGCCCGCACGCCATCACGAGCGACACCGCGACGGCCTGGCCTTTCATGCGGCGCAGGTCGCGGAGGAGTTTGCGGTCGAGGTGGGCGAGCATGTTACCAGTTCAAACTCGACACCTCCACACGACTCTCGTTGCGGTGGATGTGATGGACCTTGCCGTCGGAGAAATGGATGACGCGGTCGGCCATGCCGGCCATGACGGCGTTGTGCGTGATGATGACGGTGAGCGTGCCGAGTTCGCGGTTCGCGCGCTCGACGGCTTCGAGCACGACGATGCCGGTCTTCACGTCGAGCGCGCCAGTCGGTTCGTCGCAGAGCAGGACTTCAGGGCGTTTGGCGATGGCGCGGGCGATGGCGACGCGCTGTTGCTCACCGCCGGAGAGCTGCGCGGGAAAATGGTCCAGACGCGGCGCGAGTCCCACCATGTCCAGCGCCTGTTCGGCAGGCATCGGGTCGCGGGCGATCTCCGTGATGAGCGCGACGTTCTCGCGCGCGGTCAGGCTGGGGATGAGATTGTAGAACTGGAAAATGAACCCGACGCTGTCTCGGCGATAGCGCGTGAGTTGAGCCTCGTCTGCGTTGGTGAGATCGATGTCGCGATACCAGAGCTCGCCGGAAGTCGGCACGTCGAGGCCGCCAAGCTGGTTGAGCAAGGTGGTTTTTCCGCTGCCGGATGGTCCGAGCAGCACGATGAGTTCGCCGGCGTAGAGATCCAGGTCCACTCCGGCCAGTGCGCGGACTTCAGCGGTGCCTGAGCCGTATGTCTTCGTCAGTCCGCGAGCGCGAAAGACGGGCGGGGCAATTGGTCCGGGTCTTGAATTCTCGGTCATGATGTCATCCCGGTTCTCATCCGATACGGCGGCGGCTCCATGTGAGTTCACGCCAGCAGCCGACCGATTGCGTTGGGATTTCAGCGCGGAGTGAGTATTGAGTTTTTGTGGCCCGATGCCAATGAATCTATCGTCGGAGTTCCCGCTGAGATCTCGTATATCAGTGGCATATTGTTTTGGGTGTGGGTTTGAACTGGAAACTCTTAGTGATCGCGAACTGCCGCTTGCACTCGCGTGAATCGGACAACATCCTTCCGCCCGACATGAACCCCGTTCCCGATCGAGGCGTTGGTGGTGGCGTGGCACAAGACTGCGATACCAGTGCTGCGGTGTTTGACCGCCGTTTGCAGACGGCGGAGGCCATCCGGCTGGCGGAGGATTCTTCGAGGGCCAGAAACTGGAAACGCTGGGGGCCGTATCTGGCCGAGCGCCAGTGGGCGACGGTGCGCGAGGATTATTCCGAGGACGGCACATGCTGGGATTATTTTCCGCACGAGCACGCGCGCAGCCGGGCGTATCGCTGGGGTGAGGACGGGTTGCTCGGGATCACGGATCGCGAGTGCCGGCTGTGTTTCGCGCTGGCGCTGTGGAACGGGCGCGACCCGATTCTCAAGGAGCGGCTGTTCGGGCTGACCGGGCCGCAGGGAAATCACGGCGAGGACGTGAAGGAACAGTATTTCTATCTGGAGTCCACGCCGACGCATTCGTACATGAAGGCGCTCTACAAGTATCCGCAGGCAGAATTTCCTTATGCGCAGCTCGTGGAGGAGAATGCGCGTCGAGGCAAGAGCGATCCCGAGTTTGAGCTGATCGACACGGGTGTCTTCGATGGGCAGCGTTACTTCGATGTCATGGTGGAGTACGCGAAAGGTTCGCCGAACGACATTCTGATTCGGCTGACCATTTCCAATCGAGGTCCGGCAGCGGCGGTTCTTCATTTGTTGCCCACGCTGTGGTTTCGCAATATCTGGTCGTGGGGCTCTGCCGGCGAGGGCGCAGGAGCGCGTCCGCGTCTTCGCTCAGAGAAGCCAGGAGTGATCACCGCCGCCCATGAATCGCTGGGTGATTTCCGGCTCGCGTTTGATGGCGATCTGGATGGCGCAGTTCCTCCGGTCCTGTTCACGGAGAACGAGACGAACTCGCGGTTGCTGTGGGGTGACGACAAGCAGGGGTCGCACGTGAAGGATGCGTTTCACGATCATGTGGTGCGCGGGAGGTCGGATGCGATCAACCCCAACTTGGAGGGAAGCAAGGCGGCGCCGCACTACGTCTTGAACATTCCTGCTGGCGGGTCGCAGGTTGTTCGGCTTCGGCTTTCCAAGGTGGACGAGGCACCGGAACAACCGCTGGGAACGGACTTCGAGACCGTCTTCGGCGAACGTCTGCGTGAAGCGGCAGAGTTCTTCCAGTCTTTGTGTCCGCCGCGACAGAGCAAGGCGGAGCGCAACGTTGTCCGACAGGCCTACGCCGGACTTCTGTGGTCGAAACAGTTTTACAACTTCGTCGTCGAGGATTGGCTGAGGGGCGATCCAACCATGCCGCAGCCGCCTGTTGCGCGTCAGTCAGGGCGCAACTCCGAATGGAAGCATGTCCACAGTCGCGACATCATCTCAATGCCGGACAAGTGGGAGTACCCTTGGTTTGCCGCGTGGGATCTGGCGTTTCACATGATCCCGTTTGCGCGGCTGGACGGGAAGTTCGCCAAGGAACAGCTCAGCCTTTTCCTGCGAGAATGGTACATGCATCCGAACGGGCAGATTCCCGCGTATGAGTTTGCGTTTGGCGATGTGAACCCGCCGGTGCATGCATGGGCGGCGTGGCGCGTGTATAAGATCGCCGATCGAGCTGGTTCACGGGATCGAGATTTCCTTGAGAGCGTCTTCCAGAAGTTGCTGATGAACTTCACCTGGTGGGTGAATCGCAAGGATGCGCAGGGCAAGAATCTCTTCTCCGGAGGCTTCCTCGGGCTGGATAACATCGGCGTGTTTGATCGTTCCAAGCCGCTGCCGACCGGCGGTCAATTGCAGCAGGCCGACGGCACGGCGTGGATGGCATTTTACTGCGCCACGATGCTGAGCATGGCGCTCGAACTGGCGTGCGACGGGGGGCGGGTTCGTCCGGCGTATGAGGACATGGCGTCAAAGTTCTTCGAGCACTTCGTCCAGATCGTCGATGCGATGAACACGCTGGGCGGGACCGGTCTGTGGGATGAGCAGGATGGGTTTTACTACGACCAGATCCAGTTTGATAATCATGTTGTGCCTCTCAAGACGCGATCGCTCGTGGGCTTGCTGCCGCTCATCGCGGTCGAGGTGTTGGACGAGGACATCTGTCGGCGCCTTCCTGGTTTCTCGAAGCGGATGAACTGGTTTCTCAAGAACCGCCCGGAGCTCTCGCGGCATATTTCCACGGGTGGCGCGGGCGGGCAGCATCGGCTGCTGGCGATCCCGTCGCGCGAACAGCTTCAGCGCGTGCTGGGCTACATGCTGGATGAGGCGGAGTTTCTGTCGCCCTACGGGATTCGTTCGCTGTCACGCTTTCACGAGCAGCAGCCGTATGAGTTCCATGCGGACGGTGAGGTTCATCGCGTTGATTATGTTCCGGGCGAGTCGAACACGTTTCTCTTCGGCGGTAACTCCAACTGGCGTGGCCCGATCTGGTTTCCCACGAACTATCTCCTCGTGGAAGCGCTGGAGCGGTATCACCACTTCTATGGCGATTCGTTCCAGGTCGAATGCCCGACCGGGTCGGGTCGGATGATGACGTTGAAACAGGTGGCGCAGGACATCGAATCGCGGCTGGCGAGCCTCTTCCTTCCCGATGCGAAGGGCCGTCGGGCGTGTCATGGCGGGGATTCGCGATGGGCGGAGGATCCGCACTGGCGGGAACTCGTGCTGTTCTACGAATACTTCCACGGCGAAACCGGCAAGGGGCTTGGCGCGTCGCATCAGACAGGCTGGAGCGCGCTGGTGGTGCGGTTGATGAAGGATGTGGCGCGGGGCAGGGGAGCTTGAAGGATTTGGAACGCGTGCTTGTAGAATCTCGTTTCCTCGCGGGCGGCTCACGCTTAGCCTCCGCGAAACGTTAACCCTGCTCCGCTCGTGTCCCTATGAAACAAATCGCATTCATCCTCGCGCTGGTTTGCTCGATCGTCGCTTCCGCGTGGTCTCAGTCATCGTCGCTGATCGGCTACAAGCGGACGGAGGATGTCATCTATTCGCGCAAGTTCGGCACGGCGCTGACGCTGGATGTCTTCGAGCCGGAGAAGAAGAACGGCGCGGCGGTGTTCTTCATGGTGAGCGGTGGGTTCGTCTCCTCGCACGATGGCGTCAGCGCCAGGATGTATCACGCATTCCTCGAACGCGGTTACACGGTCTTTGCGGTGGTTCACGCCTGCCAGCCGAAGTTCCAGATTCCGGAGATTCAACAGGACATCCACCGGGCCATTCGTTACGTCCGGCACAACGCCTCCCGCTGGGGCATCGACACGAACAAGTTCGGCATCTCCGGAGCCAGCGCGGGCGGCCATCTCTCGCTGACGATGGGGACGCAGGGACGTCCCGGCAGCCCGACCGCGAAGGATCCCGCTGATCGCGCCAGCAGCGCTGTGCAGGCGGTCGCCTGTTTCTTTCCTCCGACGGATTTCATGAACTGGAGTGAGCCCGGCGACAATCAAGTGGGCATCGGAAAGGTCGGCACGCAGTTCAAAGGCGCCTTTGGCCCGCGCTCGGACACGCCGGAAGGTCGCGAGGAGCTCGGGAAGGAAATTGCGCCGCTGAACTTTGTCACGAGCGCGACTGCGCCTTCGCTGATCATTCATGGGGATGCGGATAAATTGGTGCCGATCTATCAGGCGCAGCTCTTTGAGAAGAAGTGCAAGGAGCTGGGTGCTGTCTGCAAGCTGGTGACCAGGCCGGGAGCTGACCACGGGTGGAAGGACATCGAGAAGGACATCGCGCTTTTTGCCGACTGGTTTGACGAGCACTTGCGCGGTCTCAAGCCCAAGCCGTGATCGGCTTTGGGCGGCTGGGCCGGCAGCCCTTTTTGTTTTCGTTTACAAGCCGCGATTGCTGCGTAGCCTCACCACTGCTCGTTCGCTGCTGCAACCCATGAAAACGTCTCAAAGACTATCGATTCCCTCGCTCCGTTGGGCGATGACCCTCGCGTTTTCCCTGACGCAATGGGCCGCCAGCCACGCGGCGACTGGTCCTCTCGCTTCCGCCAGCGAAAGCATCCAAGCTGACCAGCTTCTCGCGCACATCCAGCGGCTGGCCTCCGACGAGTTTGAAGGTCGTGGTCCTGGCACGCGCGGCGAGGAGCTCACCGTTCGTTATCTCATCGATCAGTTCAAGCGCATCGGGCTTAAGCCCGGGAATCCCGACGGCACCTTCATCCAGAACGTCCCGTTGAACGGCGTGTCGTCCGAAGCGGTGGTCGCCATCACGGCGGGCGGAAAAAAGCTCGAGTTCGCCATGCCCGGCGATCTCATCGCCACATCGCTGCGGTTTGAGCCGGAAGTGAAGGTGGCGAACTCCGACGTCGTGTTCGTCGGCTACGGCATCGTCGCGCCCGAGTACGGCTGGGACGACTACAAGGACGTCGATGTGCGCGGCAAGACGATCGTAATGCTCATCAACGATCCGGCGATTCCAGATCCCGCCGATGCGTCGAAGCTCGACGGCTCGATGTTCAAGGGCAACGCGATGACTTATTACGGTCGCTGGACTTACAAATACGAGATCGCGGCGGCGAAAGGCGCGGCGGCGGCTATCATCGTTCACGAGACCGGACCGGCGGGTTATCCCTACTTCGTGCTCATCTCCAGCCACGCGAGGGAGAATTTTGATTTGCGCTCCGAAGAAAATGCGACGCGCGTGCCCGTGCAGAGCTGGATGACGCTGAGCAAGGCGCAGGAATTCTTTAAGCAGGCCGGACACGACTTCGCCACACTCAAGCAGTCAGCGCTCAGGAAGGATTTCAAGCCGGTCACGCTCGACGCGAAGGCGATCTTCACAATCTCGAACA
>CAMCCU010000238.1 GCA_945872975.1 Pedosphaera parvula Ellin514 | reverse complement strand
CTGCGGGAAGGTGCTGAGCACGTCGTTCGACGCGATGCCCTTCTCGAACGGCGTGTAGCGCTTCGGATCGAAGGTCTCGGTATGCGCCATGCCGCCGCCCATCCAGAGCACGATGATGGTGTCGGCGGTGGACTTGATCTTTTCCTCGATGGCCTCCGCGCCGAAGAGCGGTCGCGCATAGCCGCCGGCCAGCGCGGAGAGGGTGGCGGCGCTGGCGGTCTTGAGGAAGTCGCGGCGGTTGAAGTTCGTAGTGTTCATGGGGAATCCTTCGGCACCGTTTCTATTCAGCGCCTTCGCGGTTCAATTCAACGAAATCATTTTGTTCCAGAAGCGAAACAAGTTCCTTCTGACGTTTGGCGAACAATTGAGCCAGATCGCGTTTCAGCATGTTGCCGACGCGAACCAGCAGGAGCTTGGCGGGCTGTTGTCTCAACAGCATCGAATCGTAGAAGTCGCTGTCCTTCGTCACCACGACCCGGCCTTCGACGCCGGCGATGCGGCAAATCTCTGCGTCGGACGTGGCGTTGCCAGCCGGCAGTTCGCGGGTATGCACAGTGTCATGCCCGTCCGCGCGCAGCGCCTGCACGATGCCGAACGGCAGATGGGCGTCCACAATGAACTTCATGACGCCAGCGGCAGCCGTGCGCTCTTGAGCTTGAGCGCGCAGTTGGCGAACTCGATGCAGGCAAGCAGGTCCTCGCGCTCAAGATCCCGGAATTCCTCCAGCAGATCATCGATGGTGTCGCCTGCTGAGAGATACTCCAGCATGGACTCGACGGTGTAACGCAGACTGCGGATGACGGGTTTGCCGTGACAGATCTGCGGGTCAATCGTGATGCGTTTCAGAAGCTCGCTCATAAGTAGAATTGTCGCGTGGCAGCTCAGTAAATCAACTGAAACTCAGGGTGCATCGCAAGGGCCCACAGCAAGTCCTCGACGGTTTCCTTCTCTACTTTCTTGCCGAGCAGTTCGTCGGCGAGCTTGAGCTCGCTGCCCGTCGGCTTGCGGCTGAGCGCCTTGCCGTAGAGCCGCGTCACCAGCTCGCGATTCGCGACCGGCTTTTCCGCCACGACTTTCTCCGCTCCTTTCTTGAGCAGCTTGCTCAAGGTGTCGCCGTTCGTCAGTTCCAAGGTCTGCAAGGTCGTCGCCGCCGAAGCCCGCGTGGTGATGACCTGTTCGCGGTTCGGACGTCCGAGCGCGACCGCGAGCGGGTCCGCCGCGACGAGGCTCGAACGAACATCCGTATGCGCCTTCGACATCGAAAAGGTGGCGGCGATTTGAGACGCGGCGTTCCAAGGGGCCACGCCCGATCCGCCCAACTCAGCGGCAGGCTGCGCATTCGTCACGGCGAAGCCTGGTTTCTCCCAGCCATCGGACTTCGTTCGCGTCCATGTCCACGACTGGTCACTGCCGATCTCGAGCGTCGGCCCCGCCGTCTTGATGCGCGTGAAGAAGATGAAGCCGGCGGGATTCGCGTCGCTGTCCTTCGACGGCGCGCCAGCGACCGGCGGCTTGTCATCCGGCGTGTGATTGATGGCGGCGACGGCGATGACGTTCGTGCCCTTCTTCAAGTGCGGACGCAGGTCGGCGAGGTTCGGCGCGGTCCAGTCCTTGCCGGAGACGACCTTCGTTCCGTTCACGTAAAGCGTGTAGCTGTTGTCGCAGGACGCGACGGCCCACGCTTCCTTTGGCGCTTCGGCAAGCACGATTGTCTTGCGCAGATAAAGCGTCTCGGCCTTGCCCTTCGCAGCCGCATTCGCCTCGCTCCAGATCCATTTCACCGAGGACGGCAGCGCGTTCGACTCCACTTCCGGCGAGCCAGGCACGGCGAGGTTGATGCCTTTCGCCGGCTCAGGATTCCAAACGCCGGTGAGCGCACCGAGCGCATCGCGGAATTGCTCGGCGCTCATGCGGCGCACGGCGGGCCCGTTGAAGACGAAGCCCGTCTGCTTCTGTTCATCGAGACTGATGGCGGGGAGCTGATACGCGCGCGACGTGAGGATAAGCTTCATCGTGCGCTTGAGGTCGTAGCCATTCGCGGCGAAGTCAGAGGCGAGCCAGTCGAGCACGTCCTGGTTCCACGCGGGCTGCTCCATCTCGTCCACCGGCTCGACGAGTCCGTAGCCGAGGAGCTTCGCCCAGAGCCGGTTGACGATCGTGCGGGTGAGACGTCCGTTCTTCGGCTGCGTGACGATCTCGGCAAGACGCTTCGTGCGCTCGGCCTTTGGCACCTTCGCGGAGATCTCGCCCAGCTCGGGGAAGATGAAGCCCGTGCCCGCCTTCTTCCCGGTCGGCTTGTCGCACTCGAACATCTCCAGCGGCTCGTCGGCATAGACGTTCGCCAGCGCGTAGGCATCGGCGAGCGTCCAGTCGTTGATGAAGCTGTCGTGGCAGCTCGCGCATTTGAGGTTCACGCCCATGAAGACCTGCGAAATGTTCTGCGCGGCTTGCATCGGCGGAATCTGGCTGGCGTTCACTGTGCCGCGCCAGACGATGCCTTTCGCGAACCCGGCGGACTTTGGCGTGGGATTGATCAGCTCGGCGACGAACTTGTCGTAAGGCTTGTTCTGGTAGAGCGCGGCGTAGAGCCACGAGGAAATCTGCTCGCGCCCACCGTCGATGTAGCCCGTACCCTTGTAATCATTTCGCAGCAGGTCGTTCCAGAACGTCAGCCAATGCTCGGAGTAACGGCGGTTGTCGGCGAGCAGACGCGTGACAAGCTGCTCGCGTTTGTCAGCGCGCTTGTCGCTGAGGAACTGCTCGATCTCCTGCGGCGACGGGAGCAGGCCGACGACATCGAGATAAACGCGGCGGGCGAAGGCGCGGTCATCGACCGGTTTGCCGGGCTTGATCTGATGCTGGGCGAAGTAAGGCGCGAGCAGACGGTCGATGGGATTTTCCAGGCCACGCTTGACCGTCGGCAACTCGACGACGCGCGGATGCAGGTTCACCGGCGGCTTTTTGCCGAAGTTAATCGCGTCATCCCACTTCATCCCTTGATCAATCCACGCGCGCAGCAGGCCGACCTGCGTGGTGGTGAGCTTGGAGCCTTTAACCGGCATGACGTTGTCCGGGTCGAGGCCGGAGACGAGCTCGATGAGGTAACTCTCGGCGCTCTTGCCCGCGAGCACGGCGGGACCGTTGTCGCCGCTCTTGACGAGCAGCTCGCGCGTGTCGATGCGGAAGCCGCCTTTGTCCTTGCTCTGGCCGTGGCACTTCACACAGCTCGTCTCGAGGATGGGTTTGATGTCGCGCGTGAAATCGATGGTTTGTGTCGCCGCTGGCGGAAGCTTTAGAAGTTGCTCAGGCGTGAGCTTGGCCTGGACGGCGTGGGCGAATCCGGCGAGCGCTATCGCAGCAATGATGACGGGCTTCATGACGTTACTATTTACGCCACAGGGCGCGGTGCAATTCAAACTTGTTGTGAGCTGATGCGCTCAGGCCGGGCCAGCGAACTATTCGCGCGGCATGAGTTCTTCGCCATCGACCATGAAGACGAGGTCGCGCTGGAAGATGGCTTCCGCGAGGTCGCCTTTCAAACGCGCAGCCTGAATCTCATGCAGGACGGGCCCGACGATTTCCAGATGGAAGACGATCCGGTTCACCGGCAGCTCGACGCGAATCTGGCGGACCAACTGGAGATGGGTGCGATCAAACGCATCCGCCAATCGAAGCAACGCCGCGAGTTTTTGGATGAGTTGCCGGTCGGAAATCCCGAGAGCCTTGAAATCTTCATGCGACAGCTCCGGCATGGTCTTGCGATGGTAACGCGCCACTTGGGCGACGATCTCGGCGTCGGCGCGATCGATTCCGTTCCATCCGTGCTCGCGGATCATGCGCGCCGATTCGTGGTGATGCCCGGCGCCGGCGTTGGCGGAGCGATGCCCGATGTCGTGGAGCAAGCCGGACATCTCGAGCAACGTGCGATCACGCGGGCCGAGGCCGTGCAGCGAGTCGATTTGATCGAAGAGCTGGAGCGCCAGCGCGGTCACGTGTCGGACATGGACGGGTCGTGCCTCAAACTTCTGCATCAAGGCCAGCGCTTCAGCTCGGGCTTCGTTCTCGTTCACGCGTCAGGAATGCATCGCCGGATGCGTGGAGAAAACGATCTCGCGCTGGAAGATGGCTTGAGCGAGCTCCGCTTTCTTGGTGGCGGCGGAAATCTCGTTGGGAACCGGACTGGCGGCGCTGAGGTGGATGACGATGCGGCCGGGCAGAATCTCGGCGCTGAAATGCGTGATGTGCTGCCGGTGGGAACGATCCAGCCCGTCTGCCACACGCAGCATGGCGGCGAGCTTTTGCACTCGGAGACGCTCCAGCGGCGCGAGCGCGGCGAATTCCTCGTGCTCGAGGTCCGGCGGGCTCTTGCGGTGGTAGCGCGCGACCTGGGCGATGATCTCGGTGGTCTGCGAGCTGAGCTGCTGCCACTGGTGGCTGCGGATCAAGCGCGCGGATTCTCGGTGATGACCTTTCCCGTCTGGGCTGGCGCTGTGTCCGATGTCGTGAAGACAGGCAGCGGCTTCGAGGAGCAGGCAATCGTGGTCACCCAAGCCGTGCAGATCCGTGAGCTCGTCGAAGAGGTGGACGGCGAGTTGCGCCACGTGCTGGGCGTGGTAAGGATCGGTCTCCAGCGTCTGCATCAGGGCGTGGAACTCCTCGCGTGCGGAAACGAAGTTCATGGCATGTCGAGGAGCGCGCCGAAGCGCAGCCCGCGTGTGCTGACGTAGAGTTCGGGGAGTTTGAATTGCTGCATGATCGCCTCGTAGATCGCCACGCCCATGATGATGACGTCCGCGCGGTTGGGCGGCAATCCGGGCAGGGTGCGGCGCAGCGCCAGCGGCTTGCTCCAGAGATCGACCATGTAATCAAGGACCTGCTCGCGGGTCAGGACTGTACCGTCGATCTCCTCGCGGTTGAAGCCTTCCAGCTTCTTCACCATGCGCGCCAGAATGGTGGTGGTTCCGCCGGTCCCGACCAGGGTTACCGGTTCACTCGTGGCGTCGTTCAGCCACGGCTGCATGTCCGGGGCGATTTGTTCACGGACGAATTCCGCGAGCGATGTGCGGCAGCCGGCCAGGTCGGCCAGCGAAGGTGGGTCCGATGGCCGCAGTTTCTCCAGCAGCCGGACGCTGCCCATCGGAAAACTGCGGCGGAAGGAATAGTGTCCGTGCTCGCCCAGAATGAATTCCGTGCTCCCGCCGCCGACATCGAGAATCAGCAATCGCCGGTCGTGAAGCGCCGCATCCGAGGTGACTCCTCGATAGACCCACTCGGCCTCCTGATCGCCGGAGATGATTTCGATGCGAAGCCCGGAAGCTGTGCGGACCGCGTCAATGAGTTCATCCGCGTTCTTCGCGTCCCGCGCCGCGCTGGTCGCAATGGCGCGGACGGAAATCGCGCTGGCATCCCGTGCCAGGGCGACGAAACGCGCCACTGCGCTGGCGGTTTGCGCGATGGGAGCTGATTGCAGCTCGTGCGTTTCATAAAATCCTGCGCCCAGGCGGGTCTGCTCGCTGCGCTCGTCGATGGGGCGCACGACGCCGTCCGTCACCTCCCCGACCAGGAGCTTGATCGAGTTGGTGCCGATGTCGATGACTGCGCGACGAACCGGTTCCATGCGTGTGGAAGGAGTAGAGCATCCGGCTTCTCAACTGCCCAAGCGAAATCTCGCGGGTGCGTCGGTGGAAAAATTTTGACGTGTTCTGCGCCAAGACTGGACTCACCCCTCACCCCAGCCCTCTCCCCATTGAGGGGAGAGGGAGCGCGACATGAGGTTCGGTCCGGCTGATGTTCTGGGCGCGCTCATTTCGTTTCGAGTATTCAAACGATCAGCCCGGAGCAAACAAACGCGGCCAGATGCATGCGAACTTCGATGCGCGTCCATCGCGACTCCCTCTCTCCTCAATGGGGAGAGGGCCGGGGTGAGGGGTGAGGCGGTTCGTGCGGGTTGTCTTCGCTAGGTATTAAAAACGGCCCGCAGAACAACCTTCACTTCACCGACGCCGTCTTGGCGTTGTCAGCTTTCACCTTGTAGAGGTGTTGCTCGGTGCGGATGTAGAAGGCGTCCTCTGCCACCGCGTAGGAGGCGAGTGAACGTTCGCCGAGATCGTTGGAGGCAAGCTTCTGGAATTCCTTCCCCGCCTTGACCACGACGCCAATTCCCTCTTCGTTCTGAAAATAGATCCGGCCGTTGGCGAAAACCGGCGACGCGGAATAATTCCCGCCCACGCGTTCCTGCCAGTGGACGGTGCCGGTCTTCGCATCCACGCAACTGGCGATGCCGCCATCCGAAACCATGTAAACCTCCGCGCCGACGAGCAGGAGCGAAGGCGTGTTCGGCGCGCCTTTCTTCAGCGTCCAGGCGACGTGCGTGTCGGTGACATCGCCGGTTCCATCCACGCGAATGGCCATGACGATGGGCGTGTCGTAGCCGGTCCCGATGAAGATCATGCCGTGGCCGAGCACGGGGCGCGGGATGACGGAGTAACCTTCTCCGTAACGGGCACGCCAGATTTCTTTGCCCGACTGTGGATCAAACGCACAGACCGCGCCGCTGCCGGGACTGATGATTTGTTGTTTGCCGTTGACGGTGATCAACAGCGGCGTGCTGAAGGAGAACGTCCTCTTGGCCGTGGTGACGCGAGGCGTTTTCCAAATCACTTTGCCGGTCGATTTGTCGAGCGCGACGATGAACGGATCGTTTCCGCCGTCGCAACTGAACACGAGCTTGTCGCCGACGAGGATGGGCGAGCCGCCGTTCCCGTGGACGGGCGAATAGGAGAGCTCGGTGTTCTTCCAGATGACTTTGCCGTTGAGATCGAGGCAGGCCGTTCCCTGATGGCCGAAGTGAACATAGACGCGGCCGTCAGCGACGAGCGGCGTGGGGCTGGCGTGGCTGTTCTTGCCGTGAATGCGCGGCGCGGCGGAGGCGTCCTGGTCGAACAATGCGACGTCCCACAAGATCTTGCCCGTCGGTTCGTCGAGGCAGAGCGCGCGGAGTGATCGCCTCGAATCACCTCCTTCGCCAACGGCGGAGGTGAGGAAAAGGCGGCCTCCCGCGAGAGACGGTGAGGACCAGCCGCGTCCGGGAACCGGCTGCTTCCACGCGACGTTCTGCGTGCTGCTCCATTCGAGGGGCAGCTTGGTGGTGGTGGCGTGGCCTTGGCCCGTAGGACCGCGAAATTCCGGCCAGTCCTGCGCGGCGTGCATCGAGGAAATCAGAATCAGGCTGCAGCTCAGGGATGCGAGTAAGGATCGAGACATGCGGCGAAGATGGAGAGGCCCCACCGTCGCGTCAAGGCGGTGAAATCACGTTCAAGCCTGCGCCTGGCCGCCGCTGCTTTGGCGGGATTTCTCGAAACGGGCCGCGACGAACAGGCCGATCAACGCCACTGCCAGTCCGCCGATCAAATCGACGAAGTAATGAAAGCGAAGCAGCACGGTGGAGCACCAGAGGATCAGGCACGGCACCAGGCACAGCCAGAACCGACGCCGCTCGTGCCACCAGTCAAAGACGAGAAGATAGAGCGAGATGGCGAAGTGCAGGCTGGGAAATACATCCACACCATTGCTGCCCGAGTTCACCGGCGCGAGCGTGGCGGGAATGACGAACGGGCCGGTGAGCGGCGTTTCAAAGGTCATCCAGCGATGCGGCCCGCCGGCGGGGAGCAACGTGTAGGAGAGAAATCCGATTCCGTAAATGGTGAACAAGCCGACGATGCATTGGCGGAATCGACGGATGTCGCGGACACAGTAAGCGCCGGGAATGGCGACGAGATGGATGAAGAAGAACAGGTAGCCGAGCATCAGCGTGTCATTCAGCCAGGGATGATTCCAAGTTTGATAACTCACGGCTGGAGTTTCGCCGAGGATTGCGCGGTCCAGGTTCAACAGGGGCGCATCCACCTTCGCCGTGCCCAGCGCCGGGATGGCACCGCCCAGGGTATAGAAGGTGATGCCCATGATCACCGGGTAATAGAGCAGTCGCAAACGCCAGCGGGCGGGCGTGGGATTTGTTTCCGCCCAGGACAGCGTGGCCACGGCGCCGGCGAGGCCTCCGAGGAAGATGAGCGAGTAAGGGTTCAGGGCTCCCAAGTGCAGCGTGAGCCGGAGCCAGGTGATGACGAGGAACAGGCCGAAGATCCATTCGTGCGGCAGCAGATTCCACCGGCCGATGTCCGGCGCGACTTCGGGACGCGTCAACTCCGCCATCCGC
>CAMCCU010000237.1 GCA_945872975.1 Pedosphaera parvula Ellin514 | reverse complement strand
GTCTGGACGAAGAACGAGCCATCTGTACTGGACATCCGCATTCCCAAGCGGTCGTTGAGGACAAAGAACCGCGTCCGTTCCTGCACCAGATCCCGCAGCTTGAAATAATCTGCCGGGACGCTGGCATCGCTCCTGGAGGCGAAATGAGGTCTCACGTTTTGCGCGGCCTGAGCCACCTGCTGAAGCGTGGGCCTGCCAGCGGGCACCGTCCCGCCCGAGAAAACCACCAGCTCGCGATAGACTGCAAGCTCTTCGAGAAACGCCAGAAGCTCGCGAGTCGAAAGGCCGGCCAGACCCTGATTGATCGCCGCCTGGCTGACGCGGAGGCCAAAGTTCGGACCGATCTTCGCCTTGGTCGCATTGATCAGCTGCTGGAGCCGGGAGGAGCCACCGCCGGCGGCACGGAAGCCAGAGCCGCCCGCCGTTTCGACCGCCGTCGCGGAACCGAACAGATTGACGATCTCGGTGAACTGCGGTGACGCCTCGAAGCCAGCGGTCTCGCCCACGATCCGTTCAGCCGCCGCGAACAGCCGGCTCTCCGCATCCTGGATTTGAACGCGCAACCCGTCCGCCGCAGTGCCGGATCCCAAAGGCAGTTCGCGGTTCTGTTGAAGCACCATGACGTCGCGCAGCAGCTTGAGCACGGTGGGCAAATCAAGCGCCGACTCGCCGGTCTTCCCGGCATTGAACACCGTCTTCTGCAGATCGGTGATCATCTGCGCGTCCAGCGTCTGGCCCGCGCGATCCGTGGTCCAGCTCGCGAACCGCGAGGCCCATGCTCCCAACGCGGTGCCCACGGGATCCGCGGGTTCACCGAGAGGCGCCAGCGAGGCGCCACCCGTCACGCTCGACTCCGCCAATCCACCCATCGCGAGCGCGCGGTAGGTATCGCGAAAACTGGCGAGGCACTTGGCGGCAGCATCAAGTTCTGTCACGGAGTTCCCGGCGGGAATGCACAGCTCGGGATTCGCGGGCAGCGCGCGTTTCAGCGACGCCAGCGCGGGAATGACAATGTTCCGCCCCTGGAAACGCACTTCGAAGTTCGGCTCCCGCCACGAGACGCTGCCGCGCACGGTCGCGCCGTCGGCAAAGGTGGCCTCCACGGTGCCGTGCGCCGCGATGTTACCACTCAGGCTGACGTAAATCTTGAGCGGCTCGGCCCGCGGGATTCTGAATTGCGGACCTTTCGGGAACGGAGCCCAGACACCGTGGAAACAGAGAATCAACGTGGGTTCTCCCGACTTCGGATCGAAGCTTACCAGCGCGCACTCCTGCGTGCCGGGCAATTGAAAATCGCCGATGGGCGGCCGGACCTTGATCCCGGCCCAGCCTGTCTCCGCCAGCGCGCCGTCGTGCCAGATCATCGGCAGCCCGTTCCACAGGAGCGCCTGCGCGGTCCCGCCCGGCAGGCCCAACGCACTCGCCACTGCGACTGGCGTGACATCGATTACATCAAGCGTATGCGCTCCACCTCCCGCCGAGAGCGGCGCGGAATCCTGATGCCCGCGAAAGAACTGAGCGGCGGTGAAATCAATCCCGGTCGATCCAGCGAGGTTTCGCAAGGACCCGCCTGCGGGAAAATCAAAGTGAGCACCAGTCACCCTCGCAGCATCACCAAGACCCTCCGGGAAGAAGAGAAAACGCCCCAGCAGACCACTGCCATCCACGCTGACAAATCGACCGTAAGCACGCGAACCATCCGCGTTCACCGGCACAAATTTCGAAACGTCCGCCTGCAGGAAGGAGGATGCCGGCGTCTCCAAAACCGTCCCTTCAACGGTCGTCACCCGCGCCGTGACGCGGCGGACTCGCGGCACCCCGCCATCCGCCGGCAGATTTAGATCCCATGAATCGCCAAGGCCCGGCACGCCATTCCCGAGAAGATTCCCGCCATCCATGAACACCACGCTGCTCACAGTTTGCGTGCCGCCAATGACAATGCGAAGCAGTGCGTTGCCCGCTCCGCCTCCGGTATTCCCACCCGGATCCACCGGCGACACCGCAAGCGACTGATCGTTCGTCAGTTCAACCACCCGATAGAACCGCTGCCGGACACCCGGCCCCGCCGCATCGACCGCGCTCGTGATGTCACTCGCGGCTCGAACCGTGACAACAGGCAGCCAGGTGTTCGTGGTCGAAACTGGAAGCCGGTCGTCCTTGGAACGTTGCAATTGATAGTCAGCGCCGGGCGTGCTGTTCCAGCGGAGCTGCCAGGTGTTGTTGGTGCCGATCTGCCGCAGATCGATCACGCGCAGATCCGGTGCCCGTGCAACCATCGCGAAGCCGACGATGGCGAGCCAGACGCACGAGCGAGCGAAAGAGTGCCAGTTCATTCGTGAACAACTACGAATCCGATCCAACATGATCCTTTGATCTTTATTTACCATCGAACGGTCGTCCGTTCTGTTTGCGAGCACCAACCGTTAAACCTGAAACTGACGACTGCCAAACTGGCGGAATCTGCTTAAAACTGCCAGAACTTCTCCGTTACATTTCGTCCACTGAACGACGGATACCCGATTCCGACGAACTGGACTATCGGCTCGTCCTTGGGGGAGTTAACGGACAATAACGTCCGCGACAGCCGACCCGGATGAAGAGGGAATTGACGGCAGTCAGGTCCGTGATGGCGCAGAGAACCACTACATTGCCTCAACTTCGGTTCGAAATCGTCACAATGTCCGTGAGGTATGCGCTGGGTCACTCGAAACTGCGGCTGGATTTCGGTGAATCCAGCCACAGTTTCAGCCGGCCCTGCTCCATTGTTCCAAGGAGTTGACGTTCCCATCACATTAACTCGCCTTGCTGGTGGAAAGATGAGGCGAGATTTCATCGCCTTGCGCCCCATTTTTGGCCGACCCTGATCTACCTTCCCGAAAAACGAGCCTCCTTTTAGCAAAAAGCAGGCGTGACTGTCCGGAAAACTCGCCTCCCTTTTGGTGAAACATCATCACCTGTTTTGAAATAACGATCCGCATTTCCCCCACCACAACCAGGCCGCATTCCCCCAAGCAATTGACGATGAGTGGATTAGCTAAATCGCAGAGATTCCACGCTCACAAATTGACGGACAAGTCCAAGCGGCAGGCTGATAGAAGGCCTGACCAAGCCGGAGGCGGTCGCGTTTGAAATTCCGTCTCGCCCATCGCATGGCAGAGGGCTGGGGTGAGGGGCTATCCAGCGCCAACGGCGCGGCTTCATCTTCGCTCTTTTCACCCTGCCTCCCTGACCCTCTGACCACGGCGGTTCGCCCGCCGGATTTATTTCGCATGACCTCCCCTGCTCTGCTTTGAAAATAATTCCACTTTTCCCCTCATGCCTTTTCGGATCGTGCCGTTCTATCTGCTGACAGAAATGTCTTAGGTGAGTTTATCCAGCGTCTTCTGAAGCGGCTCCGCTCGTTTCGTCGAGTTTTCGGCGGGGCGTCAGCCGGATGGAGGTTGGGGCTCACTAAAGGAAAGCCTGAACCAATGGCAAAAGCCAAAATAGCATTGCGTCTCAACGAACAGACGCCGGAACAAAAGGTCGCAAACGCACTCACTGTCAACGGACTGATGGCGAGTAACGTCCTCGTTTTCGTCACGCCGAATCCGGCTTTGACGGCATACAACACCGCAGCGTTAAACGTGGATTCGCGGTTGTCCACCATCGCCACCATGGAGCAGAACCTGGAAACGGAGCGCTCGCTCCTGCGCGAAAGCGTGGTCTCGCTGGATGACCTGACCGTGCAACTGGCCGTGTATGTGGAGAACGTGGCCAATGGCAACGGTGCCACCATGCAACTGGCGGGCTTTCAACTGGCGAATCCGCCGGTGCCCATCGGTCAGTTGCCGCCGCCCCAGAATCTACGGGGCTCCACGGCAGACATCGATGGCAACGTGATGTTGAAATGGAACAGCGTCCATGGCGCGAAGAGCTACTTCGTGGAGTGCGCCGCGAACTCCAACGGACCATGGAACCAGATCGACGTGACGACGCGCGTCAGCACGACCGCAACGGGCCTGACGAGCGGCGTGAAGTATTGGTTCCGCGTGCGCGCGATCGGCACGGCGGGCTACAGCGGTTGGAGTGAGCCGGCGCAGAAAATGGCGGCGTAACGCCGCGTCACCATCCGGTGAGAATAACACGGGACGGAAGGGCGGCGCATTCGCCCGGTCTTCCGTCCTCTTTTGCTTAAACGATTCTCAACGGTGACTTCCAGATGGCGCTGGAGGAGTGGTGCCCCGGGCGCATCCTGGCACTGCCCGCCGATTGCAACTCTGGCGGAGCGCGGCGTTTACCCCGCTTCACCGTTTGCGAGCATACAGGCAGTCGTTTCATCTAGACCGATTCTCAGAAGTCATTTCCGAAGCCAGGTAGGGTCAGGCGCGCTGCGCCTGACCCGTGCCGCGAATCAGCGGCGCGCGGTGAACAGGTCCGTGCGCGTCTGAGCTCGTGGACGCATCCGCCCGCTGCTACGCGGGCGGGGCCACCGCAGCGCGGCAGGCCCTACCTTCGGAGATCATTTCCGAGATTCAGTCTATGACTGCCCGGACCCTGAAGCGGCCTGAAGGCCGCGCTCCGGAGGCTGGGTCGAGAGGCGACCCGGGCGCGTCGGCCTTGTCTGCGAATAATCCAGTCAACCGCTTGGCATGGGTGGAGCATGAGCGAAAGCTCTGCGGATTTGAACCGATGGATGCTGGCGAAACCGAACCGATGCAGAAGAAACCTCACGCCAAGGCCGCAAAGTGAAAACCGGAGGGCGGCATTTTATCCACCGAAACTCCGTTCACCGTCTGGCGGCTTGTTTTCCGTGCGTATCTTTCCAGTTTCTTTGCGCCCGTGGCGGACTTTGCGTGAGGCACTCTGATTTGAACTGAATGGATCTGGCTAAAGCGTGCTCGCGCATACCAGCCGATCATCGCCGCGCCGATGCCGCTGGTGATGTGGTCGTAGCCGGGCGCGATGTCGGTGATGAGCGGTCCGAATGTGTGGAACGGCGCTTCGTGACACCACTCGAGTTACTCGCCCATGTTCCCCTCAATCACGTGCAGAAGAACGACTTTATCCCGCTTCATAACGTGCCAGACTCGATCAGGTCGAGGTAGATGAACTCCGGCGCTTTCACCCCCGCCTCCTGTCGGATTTTCTCCAAGCGCGGCGATTCGAAGAACGTCTTCGCGTCCGAGATCGAAGTCCAAGCCGAGAAATGGACGATCTTGTTTGCGTCCGTTTCATATTTCAAAACCTGATACGAACGCTCGCCCGCCTCTTTGCGGATACCGCCGGCGGCATCGAAGACTTTCTTCCACGCCGGATAATCAGCGACTTCATGGATGATGAGCACGCAGGGCATAGGCGGATTGCTTTCCGATACGCGTCAGCCATTCGGCGGCCACACCACGCCCGCAAGTTCCTTGGGCAACTGCGTCGGATCAGTCGGATAGATGAGCTTCAAATCCATGCCGGTTGATTTAGAGCCTTGCAAGAATTCCAGTTCCTCCGGCGCACCGATGATGAGCCAGAGCACCTCGGCGTCGGTGTCGTTGAACACCTGGCGCAACTGATCCGGCCCGACCAGTACGCCGCCGTATTTGGGAACCGTCAACGTCTCGTCGCCCACGCGCAGGCGGCCCGTGCCTTCGAGCACGAAATAAAATTCCTCCGCGCGGATGTGCTTGTGCAGCGTGTTCGCGCTCTGGGGCGGCAACCGCCAGAGCCGCGCGCCCATGTTCTCGCTCCCCGTGCGCTCTAGAAAATCCGCGTTCGGGATCTTCATCAGATTCGACGGTCGCCAATGCAAGTCTTCGGGCTTAATGAGTGTGTAACCTTGGAATGCTTTCATAAACCAAACATTAGCCGGATCCATTCAGTTCAAATCAGAGTGCCTCACGCAAAGTCCGCCACGGACGCAAAGAAAGTGGAAAGATACGCACGGAAAACAAGCCGCCAGACGGTGAACGGAGTTTCGGTTGATAAAATGCCCCCCTCCGGTTTTCACTTTGCGGCCTTTGCGGCCTTGGCGTGAGGTTTCTTCTGCATCGGTTCGGATTAGATCGTCAACGAGCCACGGAATCCCCTGACGGCATAGTAAGACTGCGCCCCGTTGTGCCCCACGAAGACGCGTCCGTAACGGCGCTCACAATAAAGCGCGCCGCCGGGCTCCCGGATATTCGGCGGGGTGGCAATCCAGCTCGACGACTTCGTGTCGAACTCGCCCAGCTTTTGCAGCGCGAAATATTGTTCTTCCGTCAGAAGCTCAATGCCCATGGCCGAGGCCACATCCATCGCGGTGCTTTTCGGCTTATGTTCCTTCCGCGATTCCAGCCCTTCCCGGTCATAGCAAACACTGGTGCGGCCTTGGGGAGTTTCCGGGGAACAATCAAAGAAAACGCATTCGCCCGACTTTACGCCCACCACATCCGGTTCACCGCCGGTCCGTTCCATTTCCGCGAGCGACCACAGCTGGTCCGGCTTGGCTTCCAACCGCGCCTGCACCTTGGCCCACACCAAACCTGCGTGACGGCCCCTGTTCGCGTCAAACCGGGCTTTCAATGCGGCCAGCAACTCGGCGCGTTGTTTTGGGGATAATTCTTTATTCATCACTTTGCCTTTCGGGGTGGTTGCTCCGCTGCTCCGCCGCCCAACACCTGCTGAATTTCAGCGCGCGCAAAGTTGGCTTGGTCCGCTGTCGTGTCCCGCTCCAACAGACAGGTCTCCCGGCCGCTTTCATGCACTGCCCAAAGATGGTAGTGGGTCGCCACCCGGCCTTCGTAACTCGAGCGGGATTGACGCACCTCGAGCCGGCGGATCGTCTCCGCAGCCACCTCGGAAGGCCGCCGCCAGGGCAGCGGGCCGTGACTGATCGTGATGCGTTCGGGCGTGACCTCCAAGCGCGTCACATTCACCAACCGCCGGACCACGATGTAGAGGAAGACGACTCCCATGACGCCAAACGCCAGCATCAGCAGTCGAATCGGATCGTTCCACGGCATGCCGAGCAATTTGAAAGACAACAGCACCGGAAGAGCCGCCGCTATCAATCCCAACGGCAGCAAGGCCCACGACGTCATGTTCCGCCAATTGACCGTGACGATCAGTCCCGAAGACTTGCGCTCCAAACGCAGGCCATCCGGTAGCGCCGGAGAGTTGACTGATAAGCTCATAGGCGATCTAAGCGACTAACTTTAGCGTGAACTGGCCGCCCCAGCCGAAGAGGTTGCTCCGCGTCGGGGTGACGACATCCGGTTCGCCGCCGGTGCGTTCCATTTCCGCGAGCGACCACAGTTTTTCCGGATTGGCTTCCAACCGCGCCTGCACCTTGGCCCACACCAAACCTGCGGGGCGGCCCACGTTCTTTTCAAACCGGGCTTTCAACGCCGCCAGCAATTCGGCACGTTGTTTGGGGGGCAAATCTTTTTTCATTTCAATACCCTTGTTCGGGCGGATTCGACGGTTTGCATTCTGCCGAGAATCCCAACGGAATTCAATCAGTCAGCCCAGGGTTGCTCGGCACGAGCTACCCTGGGTAAACAATCAAACAAACCCATCAACCCTGAAAGGGTTGAATCAATTCCACACATACCGTTCGTCGAATTCGATTTCGTAACGGCGCAACAATTGCCGGAACTCATCCTGAAACGAAACCTTGCGATGATGTTCCTCCTGTCCGGCGATGTAGTCGCGCACGGATTCAATCTGCGAAAACCCAATTGAAAAAATCCCATAACCATTTTGCCACGCGAAATCCGAGAGGCCGGGTGATTTGGTTTTCAGCCACAACGACGAACCGCGTTTGACCTCCTTGACCATCAACGCCGCGTCACAAGTGCGCGACAACGCGCAGAGCAGATGCACATGATCTTCCACGCCGCCAACGATGATTGGTTGGCATTCGAGATTGGCGAGGATGCCGCCGAGGTAGCGGTGCAGTTCATCACGCAAGGGTTTGTCGCGGATCAAGGGCCGCCGGTCTTTGGTGGAAAAGACCGTATGCACGAGGATTTTGGCGAGCGATTGCGACACGGCGGGATGATGCGTGAATCGGCGATTTGATTCAACCCTTTCAGGGTTGATGAAATTGGTGGGACGGTGACCCAGCAACGGTGTTCAGGTTGCAAGGGAGAAGTTGGGATTTTTGAGGAGATGATTCATCAGGACGATCAACTTCCGCATGACCGCCGTGAGTGCGACCTTGACGGGTTTGCCTGCCGCGATCAGCCGGTCGTAAAACGCCTTGAGC
>CAMCCU010000236.1 GCA_945872975.1 Pedosphaera parvula Ellin514 | reverse complement strand
ATTTGGAGGCGCGCATATTAGGGCGCAGGGTTGGCATGAAATGTTGGGCCAAGGCGCAGAGCTACTTCAACGGCGCTGGTGAACCCCAAGAGGTCGAGAAAGACTAGTCTTACGATGGTATCTGTTGACCAAGGTCGGGCAGGGGCCGTAAGCGCCATAGCCGAGGGGACGTTTACGATGCCCTGGCTGGAGCAGTGGTTCGGCGGGCTTTGGCCCAGGCTTCGGGAGTGGCTTATTGGTAGGGACGGCTTCCACGCCGTCCGTGATCGAGATGAAAGGTGCAGGAAGGAGAGACGTTTCGGACGCGGTGGAACGCGTCCCTGCCACGTTCGGGAGTGACGTGGTGGGATCTGTCGGCAGGACATGGGGGATGGACGTTCGTGCTGCAGAATCGCAGGAATGGGTTGCAAGATGGGGCGGATGGATTGCAGGGGGCGGATCGTGAGCCGTCGATTGCGCGTTTCACGATGTCAGATGCGCGAGTGGAACTGCGAGGGGCGTCATTGCTGTGGTCAGGGGCAGGTTATGTCGTGCAGGACGGACGTTTTCAAGGGCAGGGGGCAGGTTTTGCATTGTGGGAGGAATGTTACTGGATGTCGAATGGCTGAGTGACGGTGCGTGATGCAAGGTTTGCGCCGCGAGGGAGATGATGTTCCGTGCAAGCCTCGTGCGACAGGATGTCAGGAGTGTGGTTGTCGCTGCGTGGGGCAGAATTGATCCCTCGTCGTCGAGATAATCGGGGGCGTGATTGAATCGCTGCGCGGCGAACCGGCACTTGTCATCCCGACGGTGCGTGGATAGAGTCCGGCCCTCATTTTAACGAACAATTAAGAACCTATGCCTGCTGCATTCCCGAAGATTAAAGCCATCCGCTACGAAGGCGCTGACTCGAAGAACCCGCTCGCCTTCAAACATTATAACTCCGACGAGATCGTCGAGGGCAAGTCCATGAAGGACCAGCTCCGCTTTTCTGCCGTCTATTGGCACACGATGCGCGGCATGGGCTCGGACATGTTCGGCGTCGGCACGATGCAACGCCCGTGGGAAGACGGCACCAATTCCGTCAAGATGGCGCTCAAGCGCGTGCCCGTGATGTTCGAGTTCTGCCAGAAGCTGGGCGTGCCGTATTACGCCTTCCATGATCGCGATGTCGCGCCCGAGGGCCGCAATCTCGGCGAGTCGAACAAGAACCTCGATGTCGTGGCGAAGGAGCTGAAGAAGTTCCAGAAGGACACCGGCATCAAGCTGCTCTGGGGCACGGCCTGTCTGTTCGTGAACGCGCGTTTCATGCACGGCGCGGCGACCAGCCCGAACGCCGATGTGTTTGCCTACGCTGCGGCGCAGGTGAAGAAGGCGCTCGAGGTGACGCATGATCTCAAGGGCGAAGGTTACACGTTCTGGGGCGGGCGCGAAGGTTACTCGACGTTGCTCAACACGAACATGAAGCGCGAGCTGGATCATCTCGCCGCGTTCCTGCACATGGCCGTGGAGCACAAGAAGAAGATCGGGTTCACGGGCCAGTTCTACATCGAGCCCAAGCCGAAGGAACCGACCAAGCATCAGTATGATTCCGACGCCGCCGCGTGCCTGAACTTCCTCCGCGAATACAAGCTGACGGATCATCTTCAGCTCAATCTGGAGACGAACCATGCCACGCTGGCCGGCCATTCCATGCAGCACGAGATGGAAGTCGCCGCCGCTGCGGGCGCTCTGGGTTCCATCGACGCGAACACCGGCGACCTGCTCCTGGGCTGGGACACCGACCAGTTCCCGACGGACATTTATCTCACGACGCAGTGCATGTTGGTGTTGCTGAAGGCCGGTGGATTCAAGACCGGCGGCACGAACTTCGACGCGAAGGTGCGCCGCGAAAGCTTCGAGCCGGTGGATTTGTTCCACGCGCACATCGGCGGCATGGACGCCTTCGCGCGCGGCCTGAAGATCGCCGCTGCCATCCGCAAGGACGGACGTCTCGACGCCTTCGTGAAGCAACGTTACAGCAGCTACGACTCGGGCATCGGCCAGCAGATCGAGAAGCGCAAGGTCGGCTTCAAAGAACTGTCCGATTACGCGCTGAAGATGGGCGAAGTGAAGACCAACCAGAGCGGTCGCCAGGAATTCCTCGAGAACCTGATCAACGACTTCATCTGATCGGCAGTCCGGCTTTCAAAGCACGAAGGGCGCACGAGAACCGTGCGCCCTTTTGCTTTTCCTGCCGGGTGCCAGCGATGGCGTTCCGGGCCTTTAACTGGCTGGAATCCGTGCTCCGGGGACCTATCAATTTCGGCGCCCGGGTTAATGTGCTGGATTTTGCCATCCGACTCTGTAGGGTTTTCTCATTCCACTCGGTCAACGGACGTTCCGACAGCTCTTTAGTAACGCGCATCCGTGCCGTTGGGTATTCGGACTGGCTCAACTTGATGATGTATATGAAAAAGATACTGCTCTCCCTCCCCCTCCTCGCCATCTGTGCCGTGCAGCAAGTCCGCGCGGACGCAGCCGTGACTTTCAATGAAGTCATGTATCATCCCGCATCCAACGAGACCGCGATGGAATGGGTGGAGCTGCGCAACCTGCTCGCGGTGGACATCGACATGTCCGACTGGTCCATCCGCGGCACGATCAGTTACACGTTCCCCTCGAACACGATCATTCGCGGGCGCAGCCACCTTGTCGTGGCCATCTCGCCAGCGACGCTGATGGCGGGCACGGGATTGACCGGAGTGCTTGGGCCTTTCACCAGCCGGCTCGACAACGACGGCGGCACGCTTGAGCTGCGCAACAACAGCGGGCGCCTCGTCGATGAAGTCAGCTACGATGTGGACAACGACTGGCCGGTGGCGGCGGATGGTTCCGGGGCTTCCCTTGCCAAGCGCGATCCGGATTCCGCGAGCGGCCCGGCGAAGAATTGGACGGCGAGCGAACAGCCGGGCGGCACACCCGGCGCGGTGAACTTCGTCGTAAACACAGGCTTCGCCGCTCCCGCAGGTTTGGTCTCTTATTGGAACTTTAATGAGACCGGGGCGACGGCGATGGATCAGGCCGGGCAGAATCACGGTGCCCTTGGTGCTGGCGCGACACGCGCGGCGGGCGGTATCGGTGGCGGCATTTCGTTCAACGGAACCTCAACCGCATCGGTAAACGTCGGCCCAGGCGCGAACAACAGTTTCGCAGTCGCCAACGGACTGACCATTGAGGCGGTGTTGCAACCCAACTGGAACGGCACCGGCTCGGCGACCATCTTCCGCAAGGCTTCGGCGCAGCCGACGAATTACAACGGCGCGGTGCTGGCCAGCGCGCCGGTCGCCTACTGGCGGTTGAACGATTCCACTACCGCGATTTCCGACAGCACGGCGAACGCGCGCAACGGCACGGCTACGGCCGGTGTGCAATTGAGCCAGCCGGGCCTGGTTCCGACGGATCCTTCAAACAACGCGATCCGGGTCGGCGGAGCGGAGCGCGTCGTGGTCAACGGATTCGAGAAGATCGGCGCTGGCGGCTACTCCGTTGAGTATTGGGTGAAGGTGAACGCGCTGCCGACCTCGTGCTGCCAGAACCTCGTCGGCGACGGTGAAGCGGCGGGTGATTTCTTCATGATGAATTACATCCTTGGCCCGGCGCAGGGCACGGCCGGAGGCGTCCGCCCCCACTTCGGCCCCGGCAATACGCCGGTGTCGCTCAACAGCGCGAGTGCGCTTCAAGTCGGCAGCACCTACCACATCGTGACGACGTGGGACGCGACCAAGGCGAGCGACAACGCGGTCATTTATATCAATGGCGTGGCGGACCAGACCGGCACCATCACGCGCAATGTCCCGGTCGCGGGCACCACGGGCGCGAACCCGGTTTACATCGGCAAAGACAATCGCGACACCACGGACGGCAACAACACCATCGACGAGGCCGCGCTCTACAACCGCGCTCTCAGCGCCGCGGATGTCGCTGCGCATTACTTCGCGGGCACGGCGGTGAACTTTGAGCAGAATCGCGGCAACGCCATCCAGCTCGCGTTCCAGAATGATGGCAACAATGCCCTCGCCAATCCGCCGGTGGCCGCTGGTCCGGTGCTTTCGTTCGGCCTCACCGTCGGCGGAATCTACAGCGAGCTCGACATGCCGCTCGACGGTCAGGCGGGTCGCCCGACGCTGGCGGCGCTGCAGAACGGCGAGCTCCACCATATCTCCGCCAGCTACAATCCCGTCACGGGCGTGAAGGCGATTTATATCGATGGCACGCTGCGCTTCAGCACGACGCTGGCGGGCGCGCTGGCGGCGAACAATCTGGCGGCGGCGATCATTGGCAACTCGGAAGTGAACGGCTCGGCGGCGTTCAACGGGTTGCTGGATGAGGTCGCGTATTGGGGCAAGTCGCTCTCGGCCATCGAAGTGGCCGCACACGCTGCGGCTGCGCAGGCGGGACGCGATTACTTCACGCCCACGGTCGAGAACTCGGCGACGACGCTGGCTTTCTCGGAGGTGAGCTCGGCGACGAACAGCGCGTTCTTCGTGGAGATTATGAACTACGGAGCGGCACCGGTCGCCTTGGGTAATTTCTCACTGCGGCACGATGGCGCGATTGATCACACTAACAACTTCCTGACGACCACGCTGAGCCCGGGCGCGTATGTTGCGGTGACGGCGCAGGATCTTGGTTTCGCTGTCGTGTCGGGCGACAAGTTCTTCCTCCTGCAAACGTCGTCAGGCAAGGCGATCGACGCCGTGGTGGTGAAGAATCGTTCTCTCGCCCGCGCCCCGCAGATCACCAGTCCGTGGGCGTATCCCGGCGTGCTGACCCCCGGAGCGGCGAACGTGGTGAGCTTCCGCAGCGAGATCGTCATCAACGAAATCATGCACAGCCACGCGCTGCTGGCCGGCATCAGCAACCAGCCGCCGCAGAAGTCGCCGGAGGAATGGCTGGAGCTGCACAACCGCAGCGCAAACCCGGTGGACCTGACCGGGTGGCAGCTCGCGGGCGGCATCAGCTATCTCTTCACCGCAGGTCAGACCATTCCCGCCGGCGGCTATCTGGTTGTCTCGGACGACGTGCCTTACCTTCGTGCGCTCTACCCGAGCCTGACCATCGTCGGCGACTACGGTGGAAAGCTGGGCGGTAGCGATCGTGTCGTGCTTCGCGATCCTTCCGGCAACACCGCGGACGAAGTCCTCTACTACAGCGGTGGCAACTGGCCGGTCTATTCCCGCGGCGGCGGCTCCAGCCTGGAGCTTCGTGATCCGGCCTCGGACAACTCGAAGGCTGAAGCGTGGGCGGCGAGCGACGAGTCCGCGAAGGGCGGGTGGCAGGTTTACTCTTATCGCATGGTGGCGAACATTCCCGCCGCCTCCGGTCAGCCGACCACGTGGCAGGATCTCGTTGTCGGACTCCAGTCTGCCGGCGAATGCCTCATCGACGATCTGAGCGTCATCGAATCTCCGACCAACAATCCCGTGCAGGTCATTGCCAACGGTGACTTTGAAAATGGCCTGGCCGGCTGGCGTGTGCTCGGTACGCACAACCAGAGCCGGATCGAGACGGATCCGGACAACGCAGGCAACCACGTCCTTCGCGTCGTCGCCACGGGACCGCAGGAGCACATGCACAATCACATCGAGCGTACGTTGAATGCCGGTCGCACAATCACCCCCGGCCGCGAATATCAGATCACGTACCGCGCCCGCTGGCTCGCGGGGAATAATCTCCTGAACACGCGCCTCTACTTCAACCGTTCGGCTAAGACAATCGCGTTGCCGAGAGCTGTGCTCAACGGCACACCCGGCGCGCAGAATTCGAGGTACATCGTGAATGCAGGCCCGACCTTCAGCAGTTTCGGCCACAAGCGTGTCGCCCCGGCTGCCGGCGAAGCGGTGACGGTCACGGTGGTTGCCGAGGATCCGCAGGGCGTGAACTCGTGCAATGTCTTCTGGTCGGTGAACAGCGGTGCGTGGGCGAACGCTGTGATGACGCATCAGGGCGGCGGCGTTTACACCGGAACCATTCCCGGCCAGGTCGCGGCCGCCGTCGTGCAATTCTACGTGCGCGCCATCGATGGCCTCGGCGCGGCGGCCACCTATCCGGCGCGAGGGACGAATTCCGGTGCGCTCTTCAAAGTCTCCGATGGTTTGGCGAACCTGCCGCTCGCGCACAACTTCCGCGTCATCGTCACCCCTGCGAACATCGATTTCATGCACGGTAATTCGCAGGGCGTGAACCAGACGAACGTGATGAGCAACGACCTGCTGCCCTGCACCATCGTGTATGACGAGCAGCGCGCCTACTACGACTGCGGTGTCCATCTGCGCGGCAGCCAGCGCGGTCGCTACAGCGATGTGCGAACCGGCTATCACATCAATTTTCCGCCGGACGATCTCTTCCGGGGCGTCAATCCGGTGATGCTGATCGATCGCTCCGGCGCGGGCGATACGCCGTCCAATCGCCAGGAGGAAATCGTGCTCAAACACATGCTGAATCGCGCGGGCAACCTGCCCGGCACCTACGGCGAGATCTGCCATCTGCTCGCTCCACGCAACGCTTTTGGTGGAGCGGCGCAGTTCTTTCCGCGTCACGAGGATGTATTCGTCGAGAGCGCCTTCGAGAACGGCGGTGACGGGCAACAGTTTGAGATGGAATTGATCTACTATCCCACGAGCGCCAATGCTGCGGGTTACAAGAATCCTCAGCCGGATTCAGTCGTCGGCACGGACATGACGAACCTCGGCGATGACAAGGAGATCTACCGCTACAACTTCATGCTCAAGGGCGGTCGCGAAGAGGATGACTACAGCCGCTTCATCCGGCTTTGCAAGGCGTGGAGCCTGACGGGCACGGCGCTCGATGTGCAGACGAAGGCGTTGATGGATATCGACCAGTGGATGCGCGCGTATGCGTTCGTCTCGCTCGGCAGCGTGGGCGACATGTACAGCTTCGGGAACAACCACAACTTCTTCACCTACTCGCGTCCCTCGGACGGCAGGTTCGTGTATTTCCCGTGGGACATGGACTTCTCCTTCAACCGTGGTGAGACTGCTGCGTTGGTGGGCGATCAGAACGTCGCAAAGGTTGTCAACCTGCCTGGTAACCTCCGGCTGATGTATGGGCACATGCTCGACATCATTGATGTCTGCTTCAACTCGGCCTACATGACCTACTGGGTGAATCACTACACGAGCTTCGCCCCAGGCCAGGATTACAAACCTCGCGCCGCTTACATCCAGAACCGCGCGAATTACGCCCGCACCACCATCAATGCGCAGACTGGCACGAACTTCACGGTCGCTGGCACCAACTTCGTCACCACGAACAACATCATCAACATCGCGGGGACCGCGTCCGCCGCGGTGCGGACCATCATGATCAATGGCGTGGAGTATCCCATCATCTGGACAAGCCTTTCCAACTGGACGGCGCGGGTGGTCCTCAGTCCGGGCACGAACACGTTGAACGTGTCCACCTACGATTTGAAAGGGAGGCCGCTGGCCGGCTTCAATCGCACGGTCACCGTGAGTTCCACTTCTCCGGTTCCGCCGCCGCCGGAGTCATCCATCGTCATCAACGAGATCATGTTCAACCCGCTGACGCCGGGCGCGGAGTTTGTGGAGATCTATAACAACTCCACCGTTGCCTACGACCTGTCCGGCTGGCGTTTCAACGGCTTGGATTACACGTTCCCGCCCGGCTCAGTCATCACCAACCGCCAATATCTGGTGCTGACCAGAGACGTGGTGGCGTACCATACCGCCTACGGCTCGACGATCCCCGTGTTCGGTCAGTTCGCTGGCAATCTGCAATCGGGCGGCGAAACCATCACCTTGATCAAGCCCGGCGCGACGACGGCGGAGGATGTCGTGATCGACAAGGTCCGTTACGAAGGCGTGCTGCCGTGGCCGGTGGGGACCAATGGCATCGCGACGGCGTCGTCCATCCAGCTCATCGATGTGAAGGAGGACAACAGCCGGCCGCTCAACTGGTCCACGCGCTACATCCCGGCGGTCTATGGTGCCGCCACCAACTTTGCCGGTGCCACCAACGGCGGCTGGCGTCGCGGTGTTTACAGCGGTGTGATTCAAGGTCCGCCCAGTACGCCGGGGACCAATTTCCTCATCTTCCTGGGCGCATCCGGGGATGTTTACCTGGACGACCTGGTGCTCGTGCAGGGCACGGTGCCGGAGGCCGGCACCAACTGGCTGGCGAATGGAGATTTCGAAGGGGAGTTCTCGCCCGCGTGGATCGCGG
>CAMCCU010000235.1 GCA_945872975.1 Pedosphaera parvula Ellin514 | reverse complement strand
TGTCCGCCTTCGCGTGGCGCGAGTGCGACACCGGCGACGTCGCGCCGCGCCGCAGCAGGTGCAGGTGCGCCGGAAGAATCGCCGTGCCGCCGCTCTCGATGAGCGCGCGCTCGATGATGTTACGCAGCTCGCGGACGTTCCCCGGAAACTCGTAGCCCTTCAAAATCGCCAGCGCATCGTGAGTGAGCGGCGGTGCCTTGATGCCCATCTCCGCCGCGAACATGCGCAGAAAATGTGTCGCGAGCAGCGGGACATCCTGCGCCCGATCGCGCAGGGGCGTCGTGGCCACCTGAAAGCGCGCGAGACGGAAAAAGAGATCCTGCCGGAACGATCCGCTCTCAATCCGCGCCTCCAAATCGGCATTGGTCGCCGCGATGATGCGCACGTCCACCTTGCGCGGTTGAGCTGCGCCGACTGGCGTCACCAATCCATCCTCCAGCACGCGAAGCAGCTTCACCTGGAGCGAAGTCGGCATGTCGCCGATTTCGTCGAGGAACAGCGTTCCACCGTGGGCAAGCTCGAAGTAGCCCTTCCGATCCGCCGTGGCGCCGGTGAACGATCCTTTCACATGACCGAAGAGCATCGACTCGGCGAGCTCTCCAGGAATGGCGACGCAGTTCACCGGCACGAAAGGCGCGCGCGCGCGGACTCCGCCAAAGTGAACGGCGCGCGCGATGAGTTCCTTGCCGGTGCCGCTCTCGCCGGTGATGAGCACGCTGGTGTTCCCGAAATGATTCAGGCGCTGGATGTCCTCCATCACCTTTTGCATCTGCCGGCTTTCACCCAGCAGGCCGGCGAGATTCCAGCGTCCAGCTTCGAGGTCCGAGATCGCGGAGAGCTTGTTGTCCGCCTCCTCCAGCGCCGATTCCACGGTGCGGCGACGCGCAATCTCCGCCGTCAATTCCACCGTCTGGCGCTCAAGCGCGCGGTTCTTCTCCAGCAACTCGCGCGTGAGACGCTGGGTGCGCAGATGCGTGTTCACTCGGCTCAACACTTCCTCGGTCTGAAATGGCTTCACGATGTAATCCACGCCGCCTGCACGGAAGCCATCGACGATGCAGGTCATCTCGTTTCGCGCGGTGATGAAGATGACTGGAATCCCGCGCGTGGCTTCATCCGCCTTCAGACGGCGGCACATCTCCAGGCCGTCGATCTCCGGCATCATGATGTCGAGCAGGATCAAATCGGGCTGCGCCTTCACCGCGACCTTCAACGCTGTTTCGCCGCCCGGCACCGCGAGCACTTCATAGCCTTCCGGTTCCAGAGCCGCGGTGAGGACCGCGAGGTTCGCGGCTACGTCGTCTACGATGAGAATCTTCTCACGAAGCGTTGGTTGTGGTTGGGGCTCCATGTTCGTGGGTGGTGGTGGAATGATTCGGGGCGGGCACGGCAACCTTCGCGAGCAGGCGTTGAATGCCATCCATATCGTAACTGCGC
Source organism: Pedosphaera parvula Ellin514 (assembly GCA_945872975.1). Lineage (GTDB taxonomy): Bacteria > Verrucomicrobiota > Verrucomicrobiia > Limisphaerales > JADJPG01 > JADJPG01. The sequence continues at coordinate 6,791 of CAMCCU010000235.1, read as the reverse complement.
ATCAACAGGCGGACCTGCTCAGCCAATCGCTCAGCCTCGGGACCCAGCTCCCGCAACTCCTGCACAGCGGACTTGAGCGCGGTGGAACTGTGAAGCTCCGCCGCCACCGCGAGACGCGCGCCGAGCCACTCGGGCAGCCTGACGGTCGCGAGGGCCGGCGACGCCGTCTCGGGAGCCGCGGTCTCGGGCGGAGCGAATTGAAATGTGACGCCAAGGTGCGTGCGCAGACAGTCGTAGAGCTTCTCGCACGCGAACGGTTTGCTGAGGAAATCGACGCAGCCGACGGCCAGCGATTCCTCGCGATGCTGGGGCAGCGCGGACGCGGTGTGCATGACGATCTTCAGATGTCGCGTCGCCGAATCGCCCAGCAAACGACGCGCGACTTCGACGCCGTTCACGCCCGGCAGCAACAGATCGAGGAACACGATGTGGGGATGCTGTTCACGCGCGCCGCGCAACGCTTCATCGCCGTCATTCGCGAACGACACCTCGCATCCGATCGCGACCAGCATCCGCCCTAACACGTCGCGGTTCCCGGACTGATCATCGACCACCAGCGCACGAACCGTCTGGCCGGGAGCGAGACGTTCGACACGCGGCAAGGCCGCATCCGCAGCGTTGACTGACGCCGGAAGCGGAACGCTGAAGTGGAAACGCGAACCAATGCCGCGCTCGGATTGCAGCTCCAGCCTGCCGCCGAGCAACTCCACCTGACGTTGGGCGATCGCCAGCCCGAGACCCGTCCCGCCTTGATGCTGCGCGCCGCGACCTTGGTGGAACGGCTTGAAGATCTCCGGCTGTTCCTCCATCGGAATGCCGAGCCCTGTATCGACGACCTCGATCAGCCAGCGCCCGGCGGCATCGGGTTTGATGCCCAGATAAACTTCGCCGGCGCTCGTGAACTTCACGGCGTTGCCGAGCAGGTTGATCAGAACCTGGCGAAGCTTGCCTTCATCACCACGCACGAGCGGCGAGGCGGTGCGGTCGAGGTGAAAGCGGAAGCCGATTCTTTTCTCAGCGCAGAGCGGCTTGAAGGTCGTGACGAGACTGCGCCCGAGCGTATCGAGATCGAAATCCACGGGGTTCAATTCCATACGACCGGCTTCAATCTTCGACAGATCGAGAATCTCGTTGAGCAAGCCCAGCAGATGATGCCCGCCGGTGCTGATGCCGTGAATGGAATCGCGCTGTTCGCGGCTGAGCTCAGGGTCGCGCTGCATGAGCTGCGCGTAGCCGAGAATGGCGTTGAGCGGCGTGCGAATCTCGTGGCTCATGCTGGCGAGGAAGTCGGACTTGGCCTGATTCGCCGCGGCCGCTGCTGCCTCCGCGCGCTGGCGAATCGTCACCTCGTCCTGTAGGGCGAGATTGGCTTCCGCAATCTGCTGCGTGCGCCGCCAGCCTCCGAACAGATACGCCGTGCTGAGAGACGTGAAGGCGAGCCCCGCCACGAGCACGAGCCATGATTGCCAATGATGCGCGGCGGATGCGAACTCAGGCGCCGGACCAAAGGCCACCGCCCAGCGACGACCAGCCACATCGAGCCACGCGAGCGCGTCGTGAGAGGAGGTTTCAGTCCCGAAGATGCGCGGGCCGTCCAGCGATTCGTCAAACAGGCTCGCAGAAATTCCCTTCGCCCGGAGTTCGCGGAGCGAAGGCTCGACCAGATCCGCCACCTTGAACACCGCCACGGCAAATCCGGCCAAGCGTTCGCGGCGCTCAGTGACAGTTGATGGCGGAGCACCGTCACTGCGATACACGGGGAGCAGAACGAGGAAGCCGCCTTGATCGCCCGGGAGCTGTGCGAGGCGGATCGGCGCGGTGGCCTTCGGCTGGCCGGTATCGCGCGCCTGTTCGATGGAGAGGCGGCGAAGTTCGTCAGAGTTCAGGTCGTAACCCAGCGCCTGCGCGTTGCCGGCGAGCGGCTCGATGAGATGCACGGGCACGTATGCGCTGCGATCCATGGCGGACATCAGCGAACCATCCGCAGCGTGTTCGCGAATGGAGAACCCGGCAAAGCCCTCGAGCCGGGCGGAAGCTTCGAGCTGGAAACGTTGTTCCGCGGTCACGACCGGATTCCACGAGATCGCCTGAAGCTCTGGCTGTCGATGGAGCGCGCCGTCAACGAATTGACGAAAGGCTTCGCGCTTGATCCGGCCTTCTACCCGATACAGGGAGGCGACGGATTGCAGCACTTCCATCGAGCGAAGGATGCTGATGTGGAGCTTCTCGATCTGCTCATGCGCAATGGATGCGACGCGCTCGCGCTGCTCCCGATGTTCCCAGCGACGCAGCGCCAGGAAGAGCACGAGCGACAAGAGAATTCCCATCCCCAGAACCCCGCCAATCCAGGCGGAGGGGGCGCGCGATCGAGAGATATCGAGAAAGCGCAGCAAGATAACTCCCTCCAGTAGCACTTTATTTGCCGTGGGGAACCGCGCGCGGCATTCGAGTAGCGCCATGCAAACAAAGCCCCATGAAACCGACCGAATGCAGGGAAACTTTTCTTCGAGAACAGAACAGGCGATGAGCGCCAGGCGAACCGGGATGGTGCGATTTAGCCAGCCTGCTCAAGGGCGGGCAAATGTGTCAGCTTTGGAAGAGGCGGGAATAGAGCCGGTCCTGCGTGCCCTGCCACAAGTCGAGCAGCGGATTGGTCTGAGCCAGGTCCTCAAGACCGACCTTCATTCCCAGCGTGACCACGGCTTCCGCCTCCGTCGAAAGTTCGAACTGAATGGTCTGCCCTTCCATCGGACCAACGATGTTCAAACGCACGGCTGCAGCAATGGTGCTGCGGAGCTGCATGAAGACAAAGAGTCGAAGCGCCTGATCGTGCGGCAAACCAAGAACTCCCGTCGCCGCGCCATACACGGGCGCGAGATGGGCGAATGGAGTCTCCGGCAACTCGGCCTTGAAGACCCTCTGCGCAGCCGACATCAGCGCCCTGCCCTGCAACCGACCCGCGCGATTCGCGACGTGGTTTGAAGTGAGCGCGTCGCACAGTTGGTCAACTTCACTCAAGCGCGTTGGTTCGTTGTAAGCGGCATTGACGAAAGGCAGCGAGGCCCGGGTCACCTGCCTCAGGCTGGCCACCAGCCATTCGCGAAGTTCGCCGCGATTGCCGACCTCACCGTTTTGCCATGCCGCCTCCAGACCGCCCGAATGCGCGAAACCACCAGTGGGAAACGCGGAGTCGGCAAGCTGCCAAAGGGTGAATTGCGAGACAGGATCGCACGACAGGTTTGAGTTGAACCGAGTTTCTGACGGCGATTGAACACTCTCACCCCTCACCTCAGCCCTCACCTCAGCCCTCACCTCAGCCCTCTCCCCGTTGAGGGGAGAGGGAGCGCGATGAGCGGTTTCTAAAGATCGAACGTCTCTCGCCGCGCTATTCGCCTTTGTCGATTCGTGAAGTGAAGCGGCGTGGACGCCGCGCTCCAAAGCCGAGCGATGATCGGAGCTCCGCGACGCAGAAGCGCGTCGTCGCATTTCCATATCTTGCGCGTCCGCTGCGACTCCGACTCCCTCTCCCCTCAACGGGGAGAGGGCTGGGGTGAGGGGTGAAAGTCCACTACGGCTCCCGCCCTTGCCAGGGGAAGCCATCACAGCGCCTTTACGATTCGCAGTCCTGGGCATCCCTAAAACAGATAATACCGCTGCGCCAGAGGCAGCACCAGGGCCGGCTCACACGTCAGCACTTCGCCATCGGCGCGGACCTCGTACGTCTCCGGATCCACCACGATGGTCGGGAGAGCATCGTTCCACTTGAGATCCCGCTTGGTGACTTTGCGGCAGCCCTTCACGGCTTCGATACGCTTGGTGATTCCGTAGCCCTTCGCCACGCCCTTCGCCTTGCAGAGCTGGCTGACGAACGCAATGGACGTTCCACCCACCGCGCGTCCAAACGCCCCGAACATCGGGCGCATGAAGACGGGCTGCGGCGTCGGGATGCTGGCGTTCGGATCGCCCATCTGCGCCCACGCGATGACGCCGCCCTTGATTACCATCTCCGGTTTCGCGCCGAAGAACGCCGGCTTCCAGAGCACGAGGTCGGCGAGCTTGCCGACTTCGATGGAGCCGATGATGTGGCTCATGCCGTGCGCGAGCGCTGGGTTGATGGTGTACTTCGAGATGTATCGCTTGATGCGCAGATTGTCGTTGTTGCCCTTCTCGCCGGGAAGGCGACCGCGCTGCTGCTTCATCTTGTCGGCGGTCTGCCAGGTGCGCGTGATGACTTCGCCGATGCGACCCATCGCCTGCGAATCGCTGCTCATCATGCTGATGGCGCCCATGTCGTGGAGAATGTCCTCGGCTGCGATGGTCTCGCCACGGATGCGGCTCTCGGCGAAAGCCACGTCCTCGGGCAGGTTCGGGTCGAGATGATGACAGACCATGAGCATGTCGAGATGCTCGTCGATGGTGTTGACCGTGTAAGGGCGCGTCGGATTGGTGGAGCTCGGTAGCACGTTCGGCTCGCCGCAGATGCGGATGATGTCCGGCGCGTGCCCGCCCCCTGCCCCTTCGCTGTGATACGTGTGAATCGTGCGGCCTTTAAACGCCGCGATGGTGCCTTCGACGAAGGTGGATTCGTTCAAGGTGTCGGTGTGAATCGTGACTTGAACATCGTGGTCATCCGCGACGCCGAGGCAGCAATCAATCGCGGCAGGCGTCGTGCCCCAATCTTCGTGGAGCTTTAAGCCGATGGCTCCGGCCTTGATCTGATCGGCGAGCCCGGCGGGCATCGCGGTGTTGCCCTTGCCCGTGAAACCGAAGTTCAGCGGAAGCGAATCGACGGCCTGAAGCATCGCGCGGAAGTAGAATGGCGCGGGCGTGCAGGTCGTGGCGCAGGTGCCAACCGCCGGGCCGGTGCCGCCGCCGACCATCGTGGTGAGCCCGGCGGCGATGGCTTCGTGCGCCTGCTGCGGGCAGATGAAATGGATGTGGGTGTCGAGTCCGCCGGCGGTGAGGATGAGTCCTTCGCCCGCGATGACTTCGGTGGTGACACCGATGATCATCTTCTTCGTCACGCCCGCCATCACGTCCGGATTGCCGGCCTTGCCGATGCCGGAGATGAGTCCGTCCTTGATGCCGATGTCGGCCTTGTAGATGCCGGTGTAATCGACGACGAGCGCGTTGGTGATGACGCAATCCAGCGCGTCCTTCGCGCCGATGCCGGCGGCCTGGCCCATGCCTTCACGGATGACTTTGCCGCCGCCGAATTTGCATTCATCGCCGTAGTGCGTGTGGTCGCGCTCCACTTCGAGGATGAGCAAGGTGTCGCCGAGGCGAACTTTGTCGCCGGTGGTCGGGCCGAACATGTCGGCGTAGTGGCGGCGGTTCATTTTGTGCATGCGACTCCTAGTTAAGTTTGGCGTTCTTGCGGTAAGTGATCTGCCACGAATCCTTCGGCTGCCGGAGATTGCTCCAACTCGCTGTCACGATTAAGAAGTCATCGTTCACCGAAAAGGAAGTTCCTAAAAACCTAGAAGTGTCAGGGCCGACAAATCCAAGTGAGCCTAAATTGCCACTGGTGCTCGCATAGTAACCCAGAAAGAATCGCTCCTCCTTACCATTCACCGTCTGAGTGTGAAAGACACGTCCATCGGGCATGAAGGTCAATGTTTCCGAGTTCTCTGCGGAATAAGTTCCAACAAGCCTCGGATCAGTTGAAAGAGAGGCGCAGCCTGCAAGCCATAGCAAGCTGAATAAACAAATGATGGAAACAACGCGGTTCATTTACGAACTGGCAAACCCCTTTGCCTTTACCCGCTTCAACGCGGCCTTCTTGCCGGCGGCCGAGACTTTGCCATCCGCCAGATTGTTCCCACCGCGAATGACTTTCTTCCCGGCGATCTCGACGAGCTTCACGGTCTTGGTTTCGCCCGGCTCGAAGCGCACGGCCGTGCCGGCGGGAATATCGAGGCGTTTGCCGTAGGCGGCGGCGCGGTCGAAACGGAGCGCGGCGTTCGTCTCGATGAAATGATAGTGGCTGCCAACCTGGATCGGACGGTCGCCGAGATTGGTGATGGGCAGCGAGACGGTGTCGCGTCCGGCGTTGAGCTCAATCTCGCCTTCGAGAGGAGTGACGGTTCCGGGTTCACCAGATTCAGGCATCGGCTTGAACGCCGAGTTCTTTGGCACCGGCAGAAAGCTGCCGTGGAGCGCGAGCGCGAGGTCTCCGTTCTCGCTGGCGATGGGATGATGCACGGTCACAAGCTTCGAGCCGTCGGGGAACGTTCCTTCCACCTGCACGTCGTAAATCATCTCCGGCACGCCGGGCATGACTTGGTTGCGGCCGAGCAGCTTTCGCCCGACATCCATCAGCTCGGCAACCCTTCGGCCATCGCGGATAAATTCCAGGAGCACGGTGGCGATGAGCGCGACGGCTTCGGGATGATTCAGCCGCACGCCACGCGCGAGACGTTTCTGCGCGAGCGAGCCGGCGGCGTGGAGGGTTAACTTGTCGAGTTCGCGAGGGCTAAGGTGCATAACAAAAAATTCTCAACCACGGATGGACACAGATAGACACGGATTCATGGCCGGAATTGGAGCTGCATTCGAATCGGTGTCCATCTGTGTTTATCCGTGGTTACGTCTTCACCACTTTCGCGACCAAGGATCGTCGCCTAGCTGTTCCGAAACGGGTTGAAGATGGTGATGAATCAGGCGGCCGACCGCTTCCACGCTGACGCCGGCGATGCGCAGGACAGCGCCATCAGTCAGCGGGCTGACGCTGAAGATAAGGTCGCTCCGGCGAGCGACTGGCTCGGACTTCATTGCCTCCAGCAAACGCG
>CAMCCU010000234.1 GCA_945872975.1 Pedosphaera parvula Ellin514 | reverse complement strand
CTGCGCCGAGCAGTTGAGAGCCAGGTATCAAAATCAGGCTGATGGCTGATCGCCACCATTTAAGATTATTGATAGGCATGTGCTTTCCTGACGCTGCGTGGTCCAATTGGATTCAGGTTTCCATGTTTCCGTGTGACGAATGCATTATCCTGCCCTGGGCGGGCCTTGAAGTGGGATCCGAAGAACGAACGGGTCATTGACGATCCGACCGCCGACAAACTGCTCAGAGCACTCGACTGCCGGGGTGAATGGAAGTTGAGTGAATGGAAGTTGAGTTGACTTGAAAGCATTGACGGTTGCGTCAGCCGATGCCTGCTCCCGGGTTCACGGGATCGCCGGAGTGGCGAGCCGATAGACGCGGAGGGCGGACTCAGGAACGGCGTCAGCAACATTTTCCACGCGGTTGGTCGAGCGTGAGTGAATCTCGGCAAGCTTCGACCAAGGCGCGGCGTTCAAACTATCCTTGAACTGCACGGTGTAGGTCTTGTTGGAAGCGGCGAAGAACTCCAGCGTCGTCGGTTGACCACCGCGAATCGCGTCGATCTTGAGGTAGCTCAATGGGTCGGCTGGGTTGGTTCCGGCGAGATACTCGTCCTGGTTGCTGACGCCGTCGCGATCCAGATCGAGCGTCGCATCTCCCGCGCTGCCGGGGTTCAAGCCGTAGGCCGATTCCCAAGCGTCGGGCAGACGATCGCCGTCGCCATCGGCCTGGACCGTCAGGTAGGCGGAAGCGCTGATGACGCCGCTGCGATTCAACACGTTGGTGACCACGCATTCAAAACGGGAGCCGGATTCAGCCAACTGCACATTGGTTAGGACAAGGGACGAACTGGGGTTGGACTGCGAATAGATAATTCCGTTGCGCCGCCAGCGGTAGCCGATCGGGCCGGTGCCGTCGGCTTCCGCGGTGAACACCACCGTGTCGCTCACGAGCGCGAACTGGTTCGCGGGCGGATAACGGAAGCTGGGCGGGACGAGCACCGTGATCGTGGCGGAGCCGCTGGTGACGACACCGGCACGATTACTGATCACGACGGAGTAGGCACCGGCCTGGCTGGCTTGAACGTTGGTGAGGGAGAGCATGGCGCCGGTCGCCCCCGGCAAGTTCGTACCGTTAAAACGCCACTGAAACGTCGGCGGGAAACTGCTGGAGACCTGAATTGAGATCGTGACGTTGGTCCCGGCGATCACGGCTTGGTTCGTGGGCTGGCCGGTGATGCGTGGCAGTTGGAGGACAAGAACAGAGAAGTTCGTCGCCGTCGCGATCCCGCCGGAGTTGATGACCGTCGCGCTGTAACTCCCGCTGTGTTTGGGCTGGGCATTGGAGAGACTGTAAGTGGCGTTGGTGGCCGTGAGAATGTTCGTGTTCGCAAAACGCCATTGATACCGCAATGGCGCCGTGCCGATCGCGGCCAAGGTCAGGACCAGGTTCGTGCCCGGCTCAATGGTGCGATCTGAGGGTTGGTCGGTGATGACCGGCGGTGTGCCCGGCGACCACGCGGCACCGGGGGTGGGGGTGGCGACCGCCCAGTTGAACGGGTCATCGCCGTAGCGGGTCACGTCCTTGCGCTGGAGCGAGGCGCCTGAGCCATCGGCACCGGTTGGCCACGGGGCGGTGTCGGTGTAGTTCACCTCGTCCACGACCACGAAAAGTCGCTGGCCCACCAACGTGGTGACCGGTTGTGCAAGTGTGATTCGTTCACGGCGGTTATCGAGCTTTCCGCGGTACGGGCCGAAGAGCGGGACTGCCGGAGTCAGGCCATGGCGCAACCGGAATGCACCGGCCGCCGCCGCATCCGTGGGATCGATGTTGACCAGCAAAACCGTTTGTTCTGCGGCGAGCGTTACATTGGTGGGGAAATCGAATTCCACCCCGCCGCGCACGCGCCACGTATTGGTCGGCCGGGAAAGATCGAAGAGCGACACCGGCGTGGTTGAGATGTTGCGCAACTCGATGAACTCATCGATTGAGTTATCAAAACGGCCCACATCTAGGGGATGATATTGGATCTCCGAGATCACGACGGGGCCCACCTTCGGGCCGGCGTTGAGGGACCCCTGGGTGAGCGCGCTCTGCGGGACGAATCGTTCCTCGCCCAGGCTGGTGAGATGCCGTCCGAAGGGTACGCCGACGTCAGCCGGACCGAACGAGAAACCATGCGCATAGCCGGTGAGGGTCCCGGCTGCATCCGCGGAGAACAAGTACGCCTCGTCCCCGCCGGAGCTGAAGGAGAAACTCGTGGGCTGAGCCGGGATCGCATTGAAGTTGGCTTCCGTGAAGACGACGTAGCCGCCAGCGGAAAGGATGGTGTTGGCGGGAACCTGGAACTTTTTCGGTGTGCCGATGTCGTCGCTCAGAAACCAGCCGCCGAGGTTGACGTCGGTTGCCGTTGGGTTGAACAGCTCCACCGCATCGACCGCGGGCAGGACGGTGTGGCTGAGAACCTCGTTGATGACGATCGGCGGGAGGGCGCTGGGCACCGGATCGGATGCTCCGGGCGAGCCTTCGGGCGAGCCGCTGGCGCGCCAGGCGGACTTGTCACCCCACGCATGGTCAGGACCCGTCTCATCCCGGATCACGAGCGAGAAACCGGCGCCATCGGTCAGGGGATACCAGGTGTTGTTGTAAGCGAAGTCGAGGATCACCTCGCCGCGGCTGTCTTCCAGGCGAAGGTTTTCGCCGGCATCGTCGAGTTGACCCACGAACTGGCCGCCGAGGTTGAACCCGCCACCGTAACGCGCCGCGAAGGCCGCAGCGTTGCGCACGAGGAGGACGGTGGCCCCGGGCGCCAGTTGCGGGTTGGCCGCCGAAGTGAAGTTGAAGAAGATGCCGTTGGTGAAACGAATGCCAGTCAGGTCAAGGGGGGCGGGTCCGATGTTTTTCAGTTCGACAAACTCGAAGTCGTCCGCGGTGTAAGCGCTGCCAATCGCAGGACTGTCCGGAGCGTCCGGATGATACATGATCTCGGTGATGCGCAGGAATTGCTGTGCCGGGCTGGGCGTGCCGGCGTAGGTCTGCGCGCCCGTTGGGCGGCCCGCCGTGTCGTGCAACATCAGGTTGCCGCCTCGCGCCGAAAGTTGTCCGCGATAGTTACCTTGGACGAACAAGCTTTGCCCGCCGCGGGGACCCGTGGCGCGGGCGCGAAAGGCACGCACATTCGGGGACAGGTAAAGCGACGTGCCGCCCGGGAGGACCGTGCCCGGCGCGAACGTGTGCTCGACCTGCCCGCTGAGCGTCCACCCCGACACGTCCACGGCGAAGGCGTTGTCGTTGCGCAACTCGATGAATTCCTCGTCTTGATTGCCGGAGATGGGCGTCACCTCGAGAGTGGCGAAGCGAAGCTGCGCGGCCACGGGTTGGACCGAGGGGATCAGTGCCCCGCCATTGACGTGGGTGTTGAAGAGGTGATTCCGGCGTTGGACCAGATACTCGTTCTTGATCCGGTTGACAGATTGGGTCGGAGTGTAGGTCGTGGTGCCGCTCCAGGCGAAGTGCGAATTGCCGCCCCAGCGGGCGTGGTCGAGCAGGACATCGGGCCCGAGCGGCGCGAGGAGCTGATTCATCCGCTGGTCCAGGTAGGGCTCGCTCGGGTCCAGGAATTGATCCATCTGGGAGCGCAACCGGCGGCGGAACATTTCGCGCGTGACCGGCGTGTTGATGATGGCGTCGAGAAAGCGGTTGTAGACACTGACATTGTAAGGGAACTCCTTGCTGCCCCAGAGCGGATGGCTCAGGTGATTGTTCGGGCCGTCGGAGTTCCCGGCGATGGTGTCGGTGTTCAGGTCCACCGGACCGAAGGTGAGATCCACGTCCCACGGGATCATGAACCATTCGCCGGTGCCATCCGAATCGCGGTAGGCGTAGAAGTTACTGGCGATGCGGTCGATGTTTTGGATGATGATGTTGGCGGCCATGTAATTGACCTGGGCCGGGATGTTCACGTGATCGAACAAGAAGCGGGTGCGCTCGGTGATGTTGGTCAGCCGCAGCCCGTCTTCCAGGGCCTGCATGTCGGCAAAGCTCTCGTTGAGCCGTGTTTTCTTGTCCCACCCCGAGGCTTGGGCGCCCGTGCCGGCCGCCGAGCGAAACACGCCGTAGGGCGGGCCCGGCTTGTAAAGCGCCCCCTCGGGATCCAGCCCCTGGCGGCTGAGGAAATCTTCGTCCACCTGCTCGGAAAATATGGCCACGCTGAAGAAGGCATTGTTCCGCTGCATCCGCACGTTGAACGCCCGGCAGCCGGGACTCCCCGACTCCTCGATGGTCTCGTAAGCCAGTTGCGTCCGGATGAACGACTTGTCGGTGTAGGTCGTGTTCACGTTGATCTCCTCGACGCGGCCCTCATTCGGATCGAACCGGCAGTGATTCCCCGGGTTGAAATCGAACTTGAAACTCTTCTTCGCATAGCCTCGGGCGCTGGCGCCGCGGATGCGCACGAAGACGTTGTCGTAGAATTCGTCGAGGTAGAAGACCGAGCAGCGGGTGCCCGTCGCGGTCTCGGCCGCGGCGGTATCCAGCGCGAACCAGTGGAACACGGGCAGCGGGTTGGTCAGGGCCGGATTGCGGACGACTGTGCCGAGGTATTGCGGCGACGCCAGCGGATCCCGATACAGCGGCCAGCGAAACGTCCGCGCCCCGGTGTCCACGGCGGAGACGAAATAGCGCACCATCTGCCCGGCCTGCAAGCCGCTCGCCGGGATCCTCGCCCCGTAAACCCCGTCGCCCGCCGCGCTATCCCCGCTCGCACCGTCATCGCGCATCGGCGCGCTGACGTCGCCGCCGAACGCCACGCGGTAGGTCAGGTTCACCGAGCCTACCGGCGCGAAGGCCGCTGACACGCGCGCCGTGACGAACAGGTCCCCGCCAGCGGCGGGCACGTTCGGCGAATGTCCGACCTCTCGCAGGATGGGTCCGAGCTCGGTGGCGCCCACCGGATTGGCCCGACCGGGCGTCGGCTCGACAAAGTACATGGCCCGGTAGGTGGCGCTGGTGGAAGTTGTGGCCTCCAGCACGGGCAAGATGAGGAAATCGAAGTTGCCGGAAGACTGGTTCAAGCCCTGGATGGCGAGCACGTTGGTCCCGGGCCTCAAATCGCCCTGGAAATCGGAGAGGTTGAAAAGCTCGCCGGCGATCGCATTGGCATTCGGGTTCGACGCCGTCGCCGTGGAATTCCATGCGAGCGTCACCGGGGCATTGCGCGAGGCCACCTGCTCCCCGTTCAGCCACATCACGAAACCATCATCGTAGTGCAGGCGCAGACGCAGTCCGGACACAGCACCGGGGTTTTCGAGATGGAACGGGAACCGCAGCAGGCACGAGGCAGTGACGCCGTACATGGACGGCGGCTGCAACCGAATCATGCCCGCATAACCTCCGCTGGTGAGTTCGTAGCCGACGCCGGATTGGCCGTTGGTCCAGCCGGTCGGGACGAAGTCGGGGGCGGTCCAGGACGGGTCGAGCGGGCCATTCACCGGCACGCGGACCTGACACGGCGCATTGGCGGCAATCAGGGTGATGCTTTGCCCTTCGATTCCCAAGCCATACGACACGTCGGTCACTTGCGGCGGAAAGGCCGGGGCGAACTGCGAAGCGACATTCGTGCTGCCCGGGGGAAACAATCCCAGGTACTCCCCGCTGGTGGAGAGCTTGAAATTGGTATGCAGTTCGCGGCCCGGGATGGCGCGGTTCTTCTCGGAAGCGAAGACCACGAGGTATCCGTTCGCGGCCAGGCTCACGTCCGGGAACGTCCACTTGGCCGGAAGCGCGGCGTTGTCGGTCAATGTCCAGCCGGCAAGATTCACGGTCGCTCCGGAGACGTTGCGCAGCTCGATCCAGTCGGAGCCATCGCCGTCCTCGTCGTCGATGCCGGTCTGATTGGCGGCCATGAACTCGTTGATCATCACCGGCTGAGCGTGAGCGATGAGCGGCAGCAAAGCCGCCACCCACACCACCAGCACGGCCAACCGTTCCCGGACAGAGTTACACGACCCGCTCCGATACGACATGGCACTCATTTAGGCTTGAGGATAAATCCGGCGTCCACCCACTGCACGAGTTCGCCCGGATTGAACTCGCCCACGTGCGCGGCGGCGAGGCTGATCACCCGGCTGCCCGGCGGAATCGGCACGTTGAAGCGCCAGGGCTCCTGCGAAATGCGCATCACGGGACTCTCCGCTGCGACGCGTCCGTCGATCACCACCTTGAAGACCACATGCGGATACATGGCCCGCTCGCGGCCCGTGTCGTTCTTCAGCAGACCCTCGTCGACCCCGGCCCGGGCGACGAACCGATCGAACTCCGGCTTCACCTCGTAGATCAAGTGGGATGGAGCGCGCAGTCCCATTCCTTTCTTGTAGTTCACCCCACGGAGGCGAAGGGGCCCGCCGTCATAAGCGCCATCCGGCCGTGGATCCGGCCGGGACGGCTCGGCGTACCACTCGCTCCAAATCGCCATGTTCATTTTGCGCGGCTTGAGGTCGGAGATGAAGATGTCCGGGCGCGGCGGCTTCGCAGGCATGCGGACAAAATGGCCCTCGCTTTCCAGACCGATCCTTCGGCCGTTGCGAAACGGCGCGCAGCGCAGAGTGGTGGTGTCGTTCAAGCGGAGCGCGCTGGAGTAAAGCGCCGAGTCAGCCGTGGGCTCGGTGCCGTCCAAGGTGTAGCGGACTTCCGCACCCGGCTGGCGCGGGATGGACAGGCTGACGGTGAGGGTGGTGTCGAAGAACTTGGGCCGCAGCTTGAATCCCCAGGGGACAAGGATCGGTGCGTCCACCAATGCCTGTTCATCCCAACAACCGGCCTTGCGCAGTTCCTCGATCAGATGAATGGACGGGCCAATGAGCTTCTCGATGTATTCGACCGACTTCTGCGTGGCGCGGTCGGCGGAGCCTGGCGCGGTGAACTCGCTGTGCGCCTCGGTGATGTCGCGAGCCACCATTCCGTGATAGCCGTGCCGGATCATGGCCAGCATGGCCTCCTGCTTTTGCAGGAGACACATGTTGGCCGCGCCGCCGCAGTAGATGAGGTGCTTGATCCCCCGGGCCACGCAAAGGTTGTTCAACTCGTGCGGGCCACTGGAAACGAAATCCGTCTCCGCAATGAGCAGCCGTGGATCTTCACGAGTCCAGCCATAGTTCGCCGCGCACGTGTAAGGGCCGCCGCACATGCAGCCACCACCAAAGCCGAGGCCCCAGGGTGCGGGCGGGTTGAAGTCGCTCGGTTTGGGTAGAGGCTGCGGTGCAAGCCCGGCCATGGCCTCGCGCTGCGGCGTGCCCGCATGGCCGCCGGAACAATCCGTGGGCGCGTGGACCACGGTGATGCCCAGCTTGCGCGCCTCCACCAAGGCCTGGTTCATCCTTGGAATCATCACCCCGGCACGGCCCACCCACGTGGCGCACCAATGATAATTCCAGAAATCGATCATCACGATGGCCACATTGGTCGAGGCTACCCGTTCGGTGGTGATCGACACCGCGCCCGACTTGGGATCACGACGTTGCAGTTGCAGTTCGAGGATGCGCGGTCCAGAGGCGCCTTCCGCGCCGGATAACCGGAAAGGCAGCAGCCCAAGGAGAAGGACGGCCACGACCAACCAACCGCATCCCGACTGGGTGCGACCGGGTTGGCCTTGCGTTTGGTCGAGGTTCATCGTTCAGGGGTTCTCGTTTTCACTCGGAAAAAGCGTTCGCCCGCCATCCGGGACAGCGGGCGAACGCGTGTCGTGATCAGGAACCTAGTGTGGCCGGAGAACTTCAGCGGTTCGATTCTTCCGGCAGGATGATTCGTGGTTGCGTGGTTATTTTTGGAGTACGCGGTAGAAGGTGCTGGTGCCGGCGGCCGGCGTGAATGGTCCCCAGGAGGTGGTCGCTCCCCCGGATGGGATGTCATCCGCGACGATCGTGCTCCAATTCACCAAATCGGTTGAAGAGTTCAGCCGATAATTTTGTCCCGGCCGGGAGTCCCAGGTCAGGGTCAATTGGCCGTTCGCTGGGCTGCGGGCAATGTTTGTGATGCGGAACGGGAGGGCCGGGTTCCCCACGTTGTAGTGGCCGGCGATTTCTTCGGCTTTGGCACTCAGGTCAAACGGGTCAGCCACGCTGCTGAGATCGTAGATGGCCAACTCATCTATCTGGCCGGTGAAATTCTCGCCATTCGCGCCCGCGTTCCATCCACCCGCCCGCAATTCGGTGGCTTGGAAGGCGTTAATCGTAAGCCCCTCCTGGAATGCTCCAAGATACAC
>CAMCCU010000233.1 GCA_945872975.1 Pedosphaera parvula Ellin514 | reverse complement strand
CACATCAAGTCGCGCTCACGCAGATCATCGCCTCGCAAAACGAGACCGCCCTCAAGCTGGCCGTCTGCATCGACCGCAACACCGCCGCAATGGAGGAATGCACGATGGAGTTGCGGAGAATTCGGGAACGGGAGTGACGAGAGAGGATGCTCTTCTTGCCAGTGCTTAGGTCCTAACAAATCCTAACACGGAAGTTGCGTTTTGGGGTGGGCAAACGACTGAGAGATAAAAACGTTAAAATGCAATATGGACCAATAAAGACGCAGGTAAAACCCACTTCGCCGCACGTCACCGAAAATGCCCGTAGTAGATTCGAATCTCACCGCCCCGACCATCTTTCCCAGAGATGTTAATCAAGAGCAGGTTTCCCTCTCAGTTCCATTCTCACTCTCATACCTACTCACATTCCACTTTCAGAGGGTCAGATGGCTCACTTCGAATGAATGAGAGTGAGAGTGGGAATGGGATTGGGCGCCCGGCAAGAAACGACGTGGCGCAGGCAGCGGTCCACGATGATCATCCGATCATCGGGTCCGGTTGCGCAGGCTCTCCAGCCAGACGGAGATGAAAATGACCACGCTGGTGATCATGGGATAGAGGTAAGGATCCGCGTTCACCACGACCAGCCCGTTCTCGATGGCCTGGATCAGCAACGCGCCCAGTAGCGTGCCGGGGAAAACATTCCCCCGTCCGCCAAACAGGCTGGTGCCCCCAAGCACGGCGGCGGCAATGGCGGCGAATTCCTTTTGCTCACCGAACTTCGGGGACACCGCGCCAAGCTGGCCGAGCGAAACCATCGCCGCGAACGCCGCGCACAGGCCGCTGATGAGATAGACTGCCGCAAGAACTCGCCCGGTGCGGATGCCCGCCTTTTTCGCCATCTCCACATCATGACCGATGGCGAACACCTGCCGGCCAAACGGCGTCCGCGTGAGCACGAGATGGGCGACGAGCAGCACGCCGCCAAAGAGCAGCGCCGGCAACGGCACGCCCAGCCAGCGCGCCGAACCGAGTTCGAGAAACGAATCCGGCAGGTTCATGGCGCGCGTTTCGGTGATGCGCAGACCGAGGCCGCGCCCGATGAAGAGCGTCGCAAGCGTGACGATAAATGCGGCGACGCGAACCTTCGTGACGAAGAAGGCGTTGCACGCGCTGAACATCAGGGCGACCGCCACCATGACCGGCAAAATGATCGGAAGCGGCCAGCCCGCGAGCGCCATCTTTCCTGCGACGGCGGCGGCCACGAACATGATCGCTCCGACGGACAAATCCACGCCGGCGGTCAGCAGCACGAAGGTCATCCCCACCGCGACGATGCCGGTGGACGACGCCTGGACGACGATGTTCACCAGGTTGCCCGACTCCAGAAACTTGGGCGACTGCACGCCGAAGATCGCCAGCACAGTGACGAACAGCAGGAACGGCGCGAGATCGAGCAGGCGTCGGGAAGTGCGGTTCACGGTGCAGCCTCCTGGTTCGTGCCGAGCGCGGCGCGCAGAATGCGTTCGCGGTCGAACTGCGCCCGCGGCAGGTCATCCACGAGCGTGCCGCCGCACATCACGAGAATCCGATCACATAGCCCCATCAGCTCCTCCATGTCCGACGAGATGACGAGCACGCCAGCGCCTTGGTCCGCGAGCTGGTGGATGAGCTGATAAATCTCGAACCGCGCGCCAACGTCGATGCCGCGCGTCGGCTCGTCGAGCATGAGCACGCGCGGCTGGCGCAGGAGCCATTTGCCCAGCACCACCTTCTGCTGGTTGCCGCCGCTCAAGGTCCGCACCGGCTGGCTGTCGCTCGTCTTGGCGTCGAGCTTCACCACGGCGCGGATGCGTTCCACCGCCGACTTCAACGACGCGCCGGCCAGCCAGCGCAATGGCGTCCGCCCATGCTGCGGCAGTGTGACGAGCGTGAAGTTGTCGCCTACCGAAGCGTCCAGACACAGCCCTTCGCTGCGGCGGTTCTCGGTGAGAAAGGCGACGCCGCGTTCGATCAGTTCACGCGGTGAGAGGCGCGGCAACTGTTCACCATTCAAGCGCACTTCGCCCGCCGTTCTGGGATCAAGCCCGAAGAGAATGCGCGCCAGTTCGGAGCGCCCCGCGCCCATCAGCCCCGACAGTCCGAGCACTTCGCCGCGTCGCAGCGTGAAGGAAATATCTCTGAGCACGCCAGGCTGCGACACGCCGTTTACTTCGAGGAGCGGAGCGCCGGTTGCGAAGCCGGCTTCGGCTTCATCACCGCGCTTACCTAGAGACCGCCGCTCCGGGAAGAGCTGGCTTACCGTGCGCCCGACCATCATCGAGACCAGCTTCTCCGTGGTGAACGTCTTCGTTGCGCCCGAGCCCACGACTTCCCCGTCGCGCAGCACCACGATGTCGTCGCAGAGGCGGAAGACATCCGCGAGCGTGTGCGAGATGTAAATCATGGTGATGCCGCGCGCGCGCATCCGGCTGATGAGCGCGAAGAGTCGATCCGTTTCGCGCTCGCTCAACGACGTGGTCGGTTCATCAAACAGAATGAGCCGGGCGTCGATGCTCAGCGCCTTGGCGATCTCGACCAGTTGTCGTTCGCCGGCGGAAAGCGTTTCGACCAGACGGTCCGGCGGGATCTCCAGGCCCACCTCGCGTAGCAAATCGACCGCGCGCCGGTTCATCCCGCCGCGCTGAATGAACGGCGTGACGCCCGCGCGTGGGAACCGCGTCAGGAAAATGTTCTCCGCGATGCTGAGGTTCGGGAACAGGTTCAGCTCCTGATGAATGAAGGCGATGCCGCGCCGCGTGGCGTCCTGTGGGTTGAGCGGCGCATAGCCGGAACCCTCCAGCGTGATGGTGCCGGCGTCGGGTTGGAGATCGCCGCCGAGGATGTTCATCAACGTGGATTTGCCCGCGCCGTTCTCACCGACCAGCCCGACCATGCCGCCCGCCGGCACGGTGAAGCTCACGCCCTTGAGCACCTTCACGCCGAAGAAGGCTTTCTCGATGCCCCGGAACGAGAGGAGTTCGTTGTTGGTGGTTTGTAGTTGGTTGTTCGTGGCGGGTTGCATGGCGCAGTGATGAACTACGAACTACGAACCACGAACCTGCTGCGGACCGCATCCAGCACGGCGGCAAACAGAATCACCGCGCCTTTCGTGATGGTGATCGAGAACTGCGAAAGGCTCAGGAGGTTCAGCGCGTTGTCGAGCACGGTGAGGAAGAGCACGCCGAAGAAGGTCCACGCGATCTTGCCTTTGCCGCCGAACAAACTCGTGCCGCCCACGACTGTCGCGCCGATGATGTCCAAAAGAATTTCGCGACCGAGCACGGGCGAACCTGTCTCCAGTCGCGCGGTCAGCAGCACGGACGCGAGCGCGGCGCAAAACCCGGACGCGGCGTACGCCGCCGTGCTGATCGCGCGCACCGGCACGCCGGAGATGTGGGCAGCGGTGGCGTTCTGTCCGATGGCGTAGAGCCAGCGTCCGAACACCGTGCGGCGCAGCATCAGGTGCGCGGCCAACGCCAGCACGACCGTGAGCGCGAGCGAGATGGGCAGGCGCTGGCCCAGGGCAAGAAAGGAACCCGGCAGTCCGTAGATGCTCTTCGATTGCGTCAGCCAGATGGCGAAGCCGCTCAGGAACATCATCGACGCCAGCGTGACGATGAAGGCCGGGAGCCGCAGCAGCGTGATGACCGCGCCGTTCAACGCGCCAAGTCCCGCGCCGAGCGCGAGCATCGTCAACACACCGACGATGGTCGGCACGCCGGCATCGCCGGTCATCAGCTTCGCCCCGACCACGCTGGTCAGCGCGATGATCGAGGTCACTGACAGATCGATGCCGCCGGAGATCATCACGAGCGTCATGCCGATGGCGACGATCAGCAGCGGAAGCAAATAGCCGAGGATGTTGAGGAGATTGTTGCTCGTGGCGAGGCCCGGGGTGAAGGGAGCGAGCGCGAGGAACAGCAGCACCGTCAGCCCGAGCCCGAGATACTCGGAGAGGAACCAGCCCAGAGGGTTCTTGGTTTGTGGTTTGTGGTTCGTTGTGGCCGCAGCAGTCATTCGACTTCGGGGAAACGACCGATTGATTTGAGATAGGCGTTCAAGCGTGGCGCCAGTTCATCGAGCAGTGGCTTGAGCGCCTCAACTTGCTTTTGCGTGAGCAGCTTTCGGCGATAGGCGCGGCGGAGCCAGTGTTTGGTTTCGTAGAGTGAACCGCGCGCGATTCGCACGAACCGTTTGTTGTCGGGATGCGTACCGCGCCCGACGCCCTCGGCAATATTCGCACCGATGCTGTCGGCGGCCCGGACAATTTGCTTCCCCACCGTGTCACGCGCGAAGGATTGCCACGTGTCCACGATATCCCAGATCATGTCAGCAATCGTTTCGGAGAGCCGATAGACATCGAGTTTTTCAAAATTCGTTTTGGTCATGGAGTTTGGTTGCCACTTATCCCCTATTGCTGCCCCAACCGCCATCCCACGAACAACAAACGACAAACAAATAACTACTTCCTGATGTTCGCTCCCCACATCCTCGCGGCCTTCTCCTTCAAGTTTCCCTGATGAATCACGAAGCCGGGATCAAGATAAAGTTCAGCCACCGGCCTGCCTTCACGCCGATCCACCAGCGCCTGCACGGACGCCTGCGCCTCGAAGTAAACGTCCTGCACGCCCGTCGCGTCGAGGTAGCCGTCCACCAGCATCTGATAGGCGGTCGCGTCGCCGTCGAAGCCGCCGAGGATGACGTGGCCCGGCTCGCCGACCTTCTTGTAACGGCCGGATGCCTTCAGCGCGGACGTGATGGACGGAAGGAGAAAATCGGACGACGTGAAGATGAAGCTGATGTCCGGGTTCGCCTGAAGCGCGTTCGCCACGCCGGCCTGCGCCTTCTCCTGGTTCCATTCGCTCGGCACGCGCGCCACGACTTCGATGAAGCTCTCGTTCCCCTTCACCGCCGCCTCGAAGCCGTCGCGCCGCCCGATGGCATTGATGTCGCCGAGGTCGCCCAGCACGACCATCGCCTTGTGCTTCGTGCCGGTCTTGCGTGCCTGCTCAATCATGTAGGTCACAGTTTCCTGCGTGAGCTTCGGGTTGTCCGCGACGACGGCGGTGAACTGCGCGTCGGTTTTGTCGGCGGGCCGGTTGAAGAGCACGATGGGAATCTTCGCCTCGTTCGCCGCGCGAATCATCGGGATGCACGTCTTCGCGTCCTTCGGCACGAGGATGATGCCGTCCACGCCGCGCGTGATGAAGTTCTTCACCTGCTGGAGCTGCCGGCTCGCATCGCTGTCGGCTACGGCCTCGAGCATCGTGATGTCGCGCTTCTTCAACTCGGCCTTGATGGCCTCGAACCCGGCGATCCAATACTCCGTCTGCAACGTCTCGAACGCGACGCCGACGGTTTTCACTTTGCCGGGCGCGGCGGGCGCGGTGGGCGGCGCTTCCGATTTGCCGCAGCCGGCGAGCAAGCAGACGGCGAGCGCAGTGAAGAGTTGAGCGAGGAACAACTGGGCGAAGCGCGGGCCAGAGATGGTTTGCATGATGGCTGTGGTTGAGTGGGCGGAAGTTCGGTGGAGGAGAGGATTCATCGCAGGTTCAAAATTTCACGACCGCATCGCGGCGGGCGGATTCATATGCGCCGAAGACCAGCTCCAGCGTCTTGAGATTGTCTGCGCCCGTGGTTTCGCCGGGCGTTTCCCCACGCAATGCCGCCAGCAAATCACGATGACACGGCACCATGCTGGACTGCGAAATGTCGTAGCGCGGATCGGCCCACGCGTAGCGCGGCGGCGCGTGACGACGGCTTTGCGTGCCCTTCTTCGTCGTGACGCGCAGCCAATAGTCGCCGGTGACTTCAATGCTGCCGAGCGGTCCTTCGACGAACGCCAGCGTCTGCGGAAAGCTTTCACGTTCCAGCGGCGTCTTCGCGTAACCCAGCTCGATGACCACGCTCGTCTTCGCCTCGCCCATCGAGAGCAGCAGCGTCGCCACGTTGTCGCCCTTCACGTCGGGCGCGAGCGTCCGGTGCAACTGACAGTAGAGCGAACGCGCCTCGCCGAAACAGGCGCGAGCGGTGTCGAGAATGTGCGTGCCGAGATCGGTCAGGATGAACTGCGGCAGCTCGCGCAGCGCCGGCTGGTTCGCCCAGACATCGAAGCCCGAGATCATGGTGAACCGCGCGCGGAACGGCGTCCCGATGACGCCGGAGCGCAGCGTGTCGATGAGCGCCCGCATCGGCGTCTGCCAGCGCCAGTTCTCATGGACGAAGAATGCCGTCTTCGCTTTGGCGAACGCGGCGACCATTTCGCGCGCGTCTTTCAGGGAAGCCGCCATCGGCTTCTGGCAGATGCACGGGATGCGGTGCTTCGCGCAGAGCAGCGAGAGCGGCATGTGTCCGCCGATCTCGGTGATGTTGTCCACGAAGTCCGGCTTCACTTCGCGCAGCAGCTTTTCGGCATCGTCATAGACGGCCGGCACACCGAGATCGCGGGCGAAGGCTTCGGCCTTGGCGCGAGAACGATTGTAGATGGCGACACACTCCACGCCGCCCACCTCACGCCACGCGGCGAGCTGGCAGCGCGCCCAAAACCCGGCGCCGAAGATGGCGAAGCGTGTCTGATTCATTGAGCAATGAGCATTGGGCATTTGCTATTTTGCATCGGGTGAACGCGCCTTCCGGCCTTTGGCAGTCGCGACGGATGAATTAAGGATTCGGCAGAGCTGGCTGCATTCATCCTGCACTGGAGACACACGCTTTTCAGGCAGCAATTCGGCAATTACGATGAACTTCAGCCAGCCTTCGGTTTCGACCAGCTCTTTGAGCGCGATGTTGATTTTATGCGCGAAGTCAGCGCGGCTTTCTGCGACGCGTCCTTCATCGTAGTTCGGGGGAGCGGAAGTCCCGCAACGAATCAACTGCCCGGCGACATGGCGTCCCGAACGAGTTTCTGGCAAGGCGTCAACTACCTTGGCGATGCGCGCCGCGAAATGCCAAAGGCGATCAGATAGTTCAACTGGGGTCATGGATGCACTCTGTCTACGTTTGCCCGAAAACTCCACAGCCACCTTCGGCCAATGCCCGATGTAAAATGCTCAATGCTCATTGTAAAATGATTCTCGACTGCTCCGCAAACAACCCGGTTCCAAACAAATACTCCAAGCTCTGCGCCGCCCACGCTTCTTCCTTCGCCACGGTGCGCTCGAGCTCCGGCTCAGGAGGCGTCCAGAGTTCGAGCACGGCGGTCTCGCATCGGTGGAAGCGTGAGAGCTGATCGAGCAACTCCGGCACGTTCAACATGCCGCCGCCCGCCGGACGCCCCTCGACCGTGAAACCCATGAGGTGCGGCAGACGCGCGATGTGAAAATCTTTGAGGTGCAGGTTCACCGTGATCGGCGCGAGCTCGGACACCACCGTCGCCAGTCCTTCGCCCGCGCCCAGCGAGTTCGCGGTATCGAGGCAGATGCCGATGCGTTCCGAGCCGGCGGCCTCGACGATGGAGCGCAGTGTCCGGGCTGGAAACCGGTCGTGGTTTTCGAGACCCAGTTGCAGTCCGTCCAGCAGAGGCTCGACGTCGCGCAGCGTCTTCACGACGTGTTCAGGCGAGGGATGGAAGTCCGGTCCATCGATCACAAAACGAATCAGCTTCGCCCGCACGCGCCGGGCCAGCGCCGCCATTTCGGCGACATGTTCAATCGTCAGCCGACGGGAACCGATCTCGATCTGCACGCCTTCATCCGCCGCACGGTCCGCGAAGCGGGCGACGCGTTCGCTCGACATCTGGTGCAGCGGAAGATTGTCGCAGACTTGCACAAGCTTCACCGCGTGACGACGGGCGCGATCGAGCAGGTCCTGCTCGTTCATCGGGCGCGCGGGTTCGTGGCCCGGCACGCCGATGGCCCAGCCGTAGGTGTAGCTGCTGATGCCGAGTTTCATCCGTCGCAGGGCTATTTGTTCGTAATGTCGCGCACCTGTTCGCGGATGTCGGACAGCTCAAAAATCTTCTGCCAGCCTTCCTTGAAGAGCACCGGCTTGGCGCGCTTGCTGATCTTGTAGGCCGCGTCGGAAAAGGTGCCGTTCACCTCGCCGAAGAGCACGGCGATCTGGATTCGCAGATGGCCGAGCACGAAGTCGCGGACCGCATCCTTCGGCACGCCCGCCGCGATGAGCCGGTCGTGGCCTTCCTTCACCACTTCCATGCAGGTCTGCGCGAGGGTTTCCACAAGAGCGGGTTCGAGCATCGCCATCTGTTCGAGCGTCACGCGATGAGCGCGGCTCAC
>CAMCCU010000232.1 GCA_945872975.1 Pedosphaera parvula Ellin514 | reverse complement strand
CCCAGCGCCTTGTGAGTACCAAGAGATCCAACTTTCAGGGTTTGGATTGGCAGCTCCAAGTAATCAATGGGACTGGCCGGCGACGCAAAATGCCAGACGTAGTCAACCGGACCTTCGAGAAAAAGATACTCCGTCACATCCTGCTGGATAAACTTGTAGTCAGGATTCCCGGCCAGGTGAGCAATATTGTCAACCGACCCGGTCACGAAATTGTCGATTCCAATCACGCTTTGGCCGCGCGACAGGAGCAGGTCGGTCAGATGCGAACCCAGAAACCCGGCGCCCCCAGTAATGACTGAAGTGGGCTTGCTCGCGGTTCGTCCGCGATTGTTGCGTTTCGGCATGGCCCTTTAATGACAGAGCAACATCGCCAGGCGCAATCAAGAATGATGCAAGCAACCGGAAAATCACTCATCCAATCGATGGAAGACATCACAAAGTGATGGAGAAGAGAATACTGAGAAGGTGGGGTCACTTCGCGCCCGCGCCGGTGAGGACGACGGGAATTGTTCGCCAAAGAATTTTTACATCCAACCAGAACGACCAATTATCGATGTACTCCAGATCAAGGCGGACCCAGTCTTTGAAGTCCTTCACGTTGTTGCGTCCACTCACCTGCCAGAGACAAGTCAGACCCGGCTTCACGCTCAACCGCCGCCGATGTGCCGGATCGTCGAATCGCTGCACCTCATCGACCGGCAGCGGACGCGGCCCTACCAGACTCATCTCACCGCGGAACACATTAAAGAACTGGGGCATCTCATCGATGCTGTATTTGCGAAGCCAGCGGCCAATCGGGGTGATTCGAGGATCGTTGGTAATCTTGAACACCGGCCCTCCCATCTCATTCAACGCCTCCAACTCCACCTTGCGTTGCTCGGCATCCGTCCCCATGGAACGAAACTTCAGCATCGTGAATGGTCGCCCATTTAAACCGCAGCGTTTCTGGCGAAAGAGGACAGGGCCAGGAGATGTCAATTTAATCGCCAAGGCCACAGCAGCAAACGGGAGCAGCAACAGCAAGATCATCACGAATGAAACGAACATGTCCAATGCCTGCTTGAAGACACCCTGCCAGGACGCCTCTGGTGCCGACCGGAAGACCAGCACAGGACGCCCATGAAAATCATCGAAGCTCGCCTGCGAAATGTGAGTCTTGAAGAAGTCAGCCACCAGACACGCCTCCACGCCTTCGATCTCGCACGCTTGAATGGCGCGCTCGACCTGCCCGAAGAACGTATGCTTGGCATTGATGATGACGCTGTTCGCAGATGTCTCATGCAGGAGCCTCACCAGATCCGCGATCGAGGACTGGTTGAGATCCACTTCCGCCAGGACATCAAGATCATGCTGCTTTCGAACGCGAAAGTCTTCCCGCATTCGGTTTGTATCCTCAGCAGTTCCGACCAAGATTATTCGCTTCTTGATCTGATTCTCCCCAAAGCGACTGCGATACGCCGCTTTCAGAAGCTCCTCGGTCAGGAAGACAAAAGCGAAGCTGATGAATCCAAAAAGAACAATAACGCCGCGTGCCAGATTCTCGCTCAGGCGGAAGAAAAAGATCACCAGAATGACGCCCATGGTCACCAGGGCGCAGCCCTTGAACAAGAGCCAAGCCGTCTCGCGCAGCGACGAGAACACCGGACGTTGATAAAATCCTTGGGACTCGAGAATCAGCGGAGCACCGGGAATGATGATCAGGTAGAGCCAAACGAATTGATCGAAACCTTGAATGGGATCGAACTTCCACCCGAAAAAATCGGGCGTAACCAGGTTGCGCAGGTAGTGCGCAAGCCAAAGCGCCAGCGCGAAGAGCGCGGCGTCCTTCAGCTGGTAAACCTGGGTTCGGAGTTGTCGGTCTCGTTGAAGCATACAATGCGAATCGCTCTAGCGTAGGCGCCTGCCGGAATCCGCCGCGGCAAAGGAAGCTGAAAACATTTTGGTCATCATACTCTCATCGGACGAAACTCAAGGGTTTCGAGCGAGGGCTTTCGGAGCACCGGTTGTAATCTGGAATTGGGGTACGGAGGCCGCGATCCACTCTTTGATCCGCGCATAAGTCGCCTCCTCCTGACCGGGTTGGCAGAGGGAAAAGCACGAGACGTAAGCCCAGCGTTGCAAAGTCCCTCGGGTGATCTGATCCCTCACCGCCCATAGCATCCGCTCATTATGATCAGCAGTCAGTTGCTGGTCAGCGACGAACCAATAAACATAGAGGGCACTCTGCGGGATGCGTTGCCCCTCCGGCGTCGTCGCTTCGCGATGCACGGTCATCTTTACCACGGAAAGCTGGTAAGGGTGGGGCTGTAGCACTTCAATGGCATCGCGTTCTGTTTTCCTCGTCTGGAACCCTTGGCCAGTCAGGCAATACTCCGGCTTGTGAATGCTCGTCCGGTCCGCGCCCATCAAGACCACCGTGGCCTGCAACCAAAAGCCATCCCCCGCCTCGTAAACACGTTGCCCATACACGGTATCCTTCGGCAGCCAGTCGTTCACCACTTTGGCGACGGGCAACTCCTTCGACTTGAAATTCAAAACCGTCTCCGGCAACGCCACCGCATTGGTGCCGACAACCTCGCCGTCGTCCCGATACACCGGACGCTCCACCACTTTTACTCCCGGCACTCCCATGTGCTGCATGCCCTGAACACGCGTCAGCACAATCGCCAACGACACCATCAGGCAGAGCGCGATTCCAAAAATTACCTTCGTCATACTTGTCATGCCTTCTGCCCGACTCCATCAATCACCGTCGCTTCGGCGCTCCGTCGGGCCTTCCGATCCTCGCCAAGCCACCAGCCCAGCAAGAGCATGCCGCCAATGGATGGAATGTAAGGCACCAGTCCAAAGACCGAACTTTCGTGAACATAGTTTCCAGCGCTCTGCCCGAACGCTTCCGCCGCCAGAACAATCAACGTAAGCCGGAAGACATTCGCAACGACCGCCAGCGGTATCGCCGAGGCCACCATCAGCAAACGCCGCCAACCCGTCTTGAACGACATGTAGCCGTAGATGACGCTAAATGCCACGATCGCTGTTAAGCTCCGAATGCCACTGCACGCCGCCGCCACCTCATATTGGTAGGAACCTCCCGCATCCAGAAGCTGTGTTCCGCTTTGCATCACTTTAATACCCAAAACCAGGTCGCAAAACACTGCCGTAATCTTCGTCGCCATCAGGCGCAATGGGAACGAGACAATCTCCGTCCCGCCCGGACCCAGAGGCACGCAGAAGATAAACAGCGAAAACGGAAACAGCGCCGCGACCATCCATTGCCTCCCCAACATCGCCCCGGCAATCCCGAAGATGCCCAGGAAAAACGCAACCACGGACAGACGGGTCTGCTGGATCATGTAACCCGAAATGTGCAGGAGCATCGCCAGCAGCAACACGCCCAGCGCCGGCAGCCAGGCCCGCTTGGTCAAGCTCAAGAATTCGTCACGCCGCGACCAAAGCAACGCGAGAACAACGAAAGGAATCAACCACGCATGCTCTTCGTCCGGGGTGTTCTTTAACGTCCAAGTCCACCACCCGAAGAGCGAGGGGGTATTGACGTAACCCAAAGTGGAGTTTCCGAGCCAGTGGAACAGGACGACCCAACCCGTCAAAAGGATCAGAAGCGCCGCGCGATTCGGGGTGGCCCGCCAGATCGCCTGCGCCTCTGCCACGATACCGGGCCGAGGAGCGTCAACGCTGGATGATACTTCTGATGCCATACTTCAATAACTACTGTCTGACACTACAAGCCGCCAGATGCTCAATCAACCCTGCGAATTGCGAGGGAGCGACCGCGTAGAATTACCGACCGATGTCCGCATTGTTGACGTGAGAGAGCCATCGAAGCTCCACACATCAATCCAACGCACTACCGTAAGCCGTCAGGAGTTGCTCGACCGAACGCTCCCAATTCAGCACCGTCCGCATCCGCTCCTCACCCAATTGCCCCATTCGCCCGCGACCGGACTCATCGTCCAGCGTGGCCAAAATCGCCGCCGCCAACTTTTCGACGGAGTTCTCGTCCACGTAAACCGCCGCGTCACCGGCCGATGCGCGCCCTTCCTTCGTGCCGAATAAAACCTGGGGCTTTCCAAACGCCATGTACTCGAGCGTCTTGTTCATCGTGCAATGATCGTTATAGGGATTGATCGGATCGCACGCCACACCGAGATCAATCGTCCGCAGCGCCGAGAACAAAAAATCATTACTCACACGACCTGGCAGATCGACAAACTCCTGCAAACCAAGTTTATCGCGCAAGGCGACCAGCCCGGCGTGTTCCGGCCCGGTCCCCATCAGCAGGAACTGGACGTCACGCCGGCCTAGCTTGTGAACAATATGCTCAGCCGCGTTCACGAGATAATCCACCCCATCGGCGTTGCCCATCACGCCGACGTAGCCGACCAAAAACCTCCTCCCCTTCCGCAAAGCAGGATCTACCTTCGCCTGCGTCGTCGCAATTTTCGGCGCGGTCCGCACTTCAAACACCTCCCACGGCAGCTTGCCGCCGCGGTCGAGCGCGATCTGCATCACGGACCGGTTCGTCACCAGCACCACGTCCGCGACCGCATACGTCAAGCGCTCGAACGTCCGCACCGCCCAGTAAAGCAAACCACGCCCGCCGAACTTCGCCTCGAACATCTCCGGCCACGCGTCATGCACATCGTAGATGACTTTCGTCCCAAACAACGCCTTGAACGGCCACGCCACCAGCCACAACAAATCCGGCGGGTTGCACAAGTGAATCAACTGAAAGCGATGCTTCCTCCACACCTTCCACGCCAGCCACCATTCACCCCACAGCGCTGAGGCATACTCGCGGAAGAACCCGACGAACCCCGCCGCCTCCTCGCTGATCCAATGGCGATAAATGTGAATACCCTCCAGCAACTCATAAGGCACCGTGTAACCGCGCATCTGCGGACAAATCACCACCACCTCGTAACCCGCATCGCGCAACGCACAGGACTCCTGCCAGACACGACGGTCCAATGGCACAGGCAGGTTCTCGACCAGGATGAGGATGGCGGGCTTGCTCACAGCATTCACCAGCAAAACCCTTCATACTTCGACGGCAACTCCCTCAACTCCGGCCAGCCATTCACATCCACGAGACGATGGTTTGCCGTGATGAACTGCTTCAGCTCGCCTACCGGCGCGCACCTCTGTGCCGCCACCACCAGACCTCGCGTCCCGAGAGCCGTCTTCAAGTCAGGACACAACTGCGACGCCAGATGCGGCATCTTCGTATCAATGACCCGCTTGTTCGCGCCCACCAACGCCGAGAGATTCAGCGCCGGATCGTAAATGCGCAGCTTGAAGCCGCGCCCCAACAACGTCTGCGCCACCTCCACCATCGCGCTCTCGCGGAGATCGTCCGTGTTCGACTTGAACGTCATCCCGAGAATCACAACCTCCGTCTCGCCAGACTCCGTGATCAGCCCCAGCAAGCTCTGCAGATGACGATCGTTGCTCGGCAGCAGACTCTCCAACATCGGAATGCTCACGCCGTTCATCCGCGCGTGATTCGTCAGCGCCCGCACGTCCTTCGGCAGGCATGAACCGCCGAACGGATTGCCGGGCTTCATGTAGTAAGGCGAGAGATTCAGCTTCGTATCCTGGCAGAGAAGCTCCATCACCGCGCGCGAATCGATGCCCATCTGCTTCCCCACGCGACCGATCTCGTTCGCGAACGAAATCTTCGTCGCGTGAAAGGCGTTGCACGCGTACTTCACCATCTCCGCCGTGCTCCAATTCACCACCGCCGCCCTCTCGCCGAACAGTCCGCTCACCAGATCCGCCGGCGGCTTCGCTCCATCCCGCGTGCCCACGACCGCCAGCGACGGATTCTCGAAGTCCGATACCGCCGTACTCTCGCGAAGAAACTCGGGGTAATAAAAAACCTGCAATAACCGCACCGCCATCAGGTCAGACAAATACTCCTGTGCAATCGCCTCCGTGCTCCCCGGCAGCATCGTGCTGCGCAGGATGAGCGCGTGGCTCTTCATCTTCTTCCGAAGCGAATTACCGATCTGCTCCACCACGCCGCGCACGAAACCCAGGTCCAGCGCGCCCGTCACCTTCGACGGCGTGCCGACGCACACGATGGACGCCTCCGTGTCCGCGATGGCCTCCTCACAGCTCAGCGTCGCGCGCAACAATCCCTTCGCCTTCGCCGTCTTGAGCAACTCCTCCAAACCCGGCTCCACGATGGGCGGCACTCCCGCGTTGAACGACTCAACCTTTCCAGGATGAACGTCCACGCCGACGATGGCGTGGCCCTGCTTGGCGAGGCAACCCGCCGTCACAGCGCCCACATAACCGAGGCCAAAGATGCTGATCCGTCGCTTATCACCTACGCTCACGATGATCCCTTCTCGGTTCGTCCGCCAAACAACTGTTCATGCAACAGGTAGAACAAAAACATCGAGTTGTATTTGAGGTATCGCCCGGCCAACCGACGCGGCTCCGACGCCAGCCGATAAAGCCAGGTCAACCCGGTGCGTTGCATCCATTCTGGAGCGTCTTTCTTCATTCCAGCATTCACATCAAATCCAAATCCAACCCCAAGCAGAACGCCGCGACGTATCTTGCTCTTGTTCCGGTGAATCCATGCCTGCTGCTTCGGCGTGCCCAATCCCACCCAGATGAAATCCGGGGACAACCTGTTAATCTCCGCAAGCAACTCCTCGTCGCCCACGTCCACGAGCCGTCCGTCCACCCCGACCCGACCATGAAATGACCCGACCACCTGCGTCGCAGGATTCCACCCATGAATCACCTGCCGCAATCTGGCCCCCAGCTCCGGGGAACCTCCGAGCAAGTAATGTGAGGCTGGCATCGGTGTCGCGCGCAGACATTCTCGCATGAAGGTCGGGCCATAAACCCGATCCGACATCGCCGCCCCACGCGCATTCATGCACCAGATCAAGGGCATCCCATCAGCCGCAAAAAAGTCGTACGCGTCCGTCAAATTTCGGAACTCCGGCTCCGCCCGCCGCTTGGTGATCACTTGAGTGTTCGCAAACTCTATGGCCGTGACCACAGGCAAAGCCAAGCGGCGACTGCATTCCTCGATAAGCTCGCGATAATCGATCACCAGCAATGGAGTCCCCAAGACTGCCTGCACCCTCAATCCATCATGGACAGATGTCGTCATGACGAGTGACACAGCGACCCTGTGATCAACCGCCAGCCGGACGTGAAAAAACTGTGACCACTGAGGTTCATGAATGCGGCGACGCTAAAAATGTAGTGCTGAAAACGCAAGGCTTGTCCCCCTGCGGCCTGGCCACCAGCTTGAGATACGGCGCCCAGACCGTCCTGCGAAACGCCGGCGACACCGTCCCCGCCAGCGGCGCGTCCGGATCGGCCTGGGTGACCTGGCTCTGTTGCATCACGCACCATACTTCGGCCCAATCCGCACTCACTTGAATGTCCATCGATACGCCGTGGCGTAGAACGCGGAACCGACGCTCGCCCAAATCCTCGACGCGGGAGGCGGGAGCGAACTGCCATCGGACGGAGAAGGGAGGCTGCACAACCTTTGGACGATCCCAAACCTCGGAGACAGAAAAACCCAGTTCGCCGCCGTTCGTCTCGACAATTCGCTCGACCATCACGCCGGTTGCGCCCGGCACAACGAACTGACCATGGGCGAAGGGTTCTCGATCCACCATCTGCGCGTGCCAATGGTTCTTTTCCCACATGAATGGGCCGAGGCGGCGTGTCCAGTCGGTCCCGATCACACACATGCCATTGTGAGCACTTCTGGATGCGAGCCACCCCCGTAATGCCTTCTCCGCATGATACGCCCCCGTTCCGGGATCAATCACCATCGCCACTCCACGCAGCCACAGCGAGACATGCAGCGCGTCCAAATGTCCATGCGCCGCCATCCTTCCCAGCCCCAGCGGCGACAAGTCCCAACGCAACGTCCAGTCCACCTCACACCGCATCGCGTAACCACTCGCCTGCAAATGTCGCCACTCGCCTTCTTTGAAATCTGAAATCTCGAATCTCAACTCCCGCCGCGCCTCTCCCATCCAAAACTCCAGCGCCTGCCCGCTCGACGGCACTCGAAACCACTCATGCCACTCCGCCACCACCGTGCGGTCATCGGCGACGAGCGGCGTGACGAACGCGCTGTCCGAATCGCCGTAGTCCCACGGATCGCCCGGCACCTGCACATCCACGAAGAACTGCGCCGCCCGACGCAGACGCTCATCGACGTCCGGCGAAATCGTGCGGCCCGCCGCCACCAAAGCCATCCGCGCCTG